>JAVBRP010000275.1:0-12984 GCA_031547815.1 Bacteroidales bacterium
TCGTTTTCCGTTTTTCGATAGAAATTGGTCATCATGTAATCCGAAAAAATCTTTTCTTTCGGGACATCCAGCGCATACAACAGCAGCGCGGCCGCAATTCCCGTGCGATCCTTGCCTGCCGAACAGTGGAACACGACTGCCGAACTGTCGGGCAACATCAATAATTTTCGGAAAAACGGACGGTATTTTTCTTTAAAGAAAGAAACGTCCGAATAAAAAGCAATCATGATATTCGTTCCCGACGTGTCGCCTTTTGAAAAGGACGCCAAATCGCCCGTGTTGCCGCTTCCCGCGGGAAGAAGAAGATAGTCGGCGCCGGGTAAAAGACGATCGGGCGCCGTTGCGGCTTCCTCCTCGCCTCGAAAATCGATCACCGTATATATTTTCCGACGCTTCAACTCTTCCATGTCCGAATCGGTCAACTTGCTGAGATCGGCCGCACGGTAAATCCTTCCCCACTTGGTGCTGCGGTAATCGGTGGCGGTGTATCCGCCCAGGTCTCTGAAATTGACCGCTCCTTCCAAAGACACTTCACGTTCGGGCGTCGACTTTCGTTGTGCCTCAGCGCACAACGGGAGCAAAATGAACATAAACGCAACGATGTATGTTTTCATAAAAAATAATGCCCTGTAAGCATAAAAAACTCGACGATTTTGAAAGAAAATCATTTTACGGAGACAAAATTAGCATTTTTTTAACTAAAGATCAAAAAAATACTACCTTTGGGTTCCTTTACACCAAATAATTTTAAGTTAAAACCGGTATGAATACTGTTGATAGTGAGTTGATTATTGTCCCGTGTGATTTTTCTCCGTTATCGTATCACGCTTTGGGACACGGCGCCTGCATGGCCAAAGCGATGAAACAACGTTTGTTGATATTGCACGTTGCTTCCGGGAAACCGGATATTCCGGCGGTCGAGAAAAAATTGAGTTTTGTTGCCGAAGAATGTTTCGATAAATTCGGCGTACGTCCCGAAGTCATGATTCGAACGGGTCGTCGGCCTTTTACGGTTATCAAGGATGTGGCCCGGGAGTTGAGTCCGACGCTTGTAGTGTTGAAAACCGGAGGCGTGAAAGGCATTAAGCGCTACACGGGCATTCGTACCATTAAGATCCTTTCGGGGACGGTTGTTCCGTTCCTCGTCGTGCAGAATTCACCCGACTCGACGATGTTACGGAATATTGTTTTTCCGATCAATTTCTTGAACCATCACGATACGAAATTAAAACGGGTCGTCTTTTTCAGCCAATACTATCCCGATGCCGTCATGCACATTATCACCCCTTCGGGAAAAGGAACAGGCAAGGAAAAGGCTGTTGCGACAACCATGAAGGTAACGGCAAAGGCATTGGAAGATCAAGGCGTGAAAGTAAATTTCATCACGCACGACAAAATGAAAAATTCGGCGGAAACGATCATCAGCCTTTCCAAAGAAGTGAATGCCGATATGATCATGATACAGATGCAGGATACCCCCACGCTGAATAAATTTTTATTCGGTCTGAGAGAAGAAAAATTGATCATCAACACCGCCAAAATCCCGATAATGTGCATCAACCGGATGTCCGATTTCAAAGGATTGGCGTAATTTTTGACCCGATTTGTACACGAATTATTTTTTCCGTAAAGTTGTAGTATATTCATGTTTCATGTTTTTTAATTCGTGGTAATTCGTGAAATTCGCGGATAATGATAAATAACGTAAAAGATATTATTTCGAAAGACCGTTTTGCCGCGCATTCCGGAATCGAATTAACGGATGTGTCCGAAGGAAACGCCGTCGCAAAAATGGAAATATGCCCGTATCATTTGAACGGAGTGGGCATCGTGCAGGGAGGCGCCATCTACACTCTGGCCGATCTTGCTTTGGCTGCCGCATCCAATTCGTACGGGCAAACGGCGGTGGGGCTGACCTCCAACATCGCTTATTTCAAAGCGGAATCGTCGGGTACCTTATATGCAACGGCAACAGAGGTGTCGCTGCGACGCTCCGTTGCTACCTACCAAGTGAACGTTACCAATGAAAAAGGCGATCTCGTGGCGTCTTTTCAAGGAACGGTATTTCGGAAAGCATAACCATGCCTTATTCCTTGCTTTGTGTGATTATTCTCTCGCAAAGACGCAAAGAACAATCAAATATATCGCGAGAAGTGTAATCCCGTATTTTTGAGAAAAATTGAGTTTAGCGTGTAGAATCGATATTTCGGAAGCGAGTGAATTTTTTTGACTTTTTTATACCGGTTTTCCAAAGAAAACGTTATATTTGTAAAAGTTCATTTAAGCGTTTAACTTATAAATCCAAACCAGCCATGGCAAGTAAAAGAGCATTAAAGAAAAACATCAATGGCCTCACCGGCGAGTTGTTAAATGAGTGTTTCGCTTTCAGTTATTTTCATCCTGATACCAAGCCGAAACAAGTCACCGAAACGATGTGGGCTTTGGCGCATACGCGCAATGAGTTAATTTCCAGAATTAACCGTAATATGCCGGATCAAACCGAGAACAAGCAAACCACACGGCAATTTTACAAAACAGTGAAAGAAGACATGGCAAGCATGCCCCGTTTGATGGATCACTTTATCGAAAAATGATCCGGCGGATAAAATTTCTCTGATAAGGATGTAAAATCGAATGATGTTGCAAAAAAACAAACAAATAACGATTAAACGATTAGTTAAAATTTGTAAAACGTTAAATTTCTGAATTATAATCCACATCGGAGGAATATTTTATCAACAATAAAGTCCCGGCAGATTTTGTCGATTTCGCACAAAATTTGTCGGGTCGTTTTAATTTTAAATATTATAAACTAAAAATGAAGAAGATAGCAATAGCTTTGTCAATCGGATGGTTATTTTTTATTTGCTTTTCCGGTTACGCTCAAAAGGCGGATAAAAAGGGTTGGAAACTCGGTGTTCAGGCGTATACATTCAGGGTATATACGTTAGTGGAAGCGGCACAAAAAGCCGAGTCCTTGGGATTGAAATATATCGAACTGTATAACGGGCAGAGGCTTGGTGAAGGCTTCGGCGCCGATGAAAAGGTAGATTTCCTGAAAATGGATAAAGAATCCGGGAAAAAGGTGAAAAAGATGCTGAAAGATCACGGTCTGACAGTCACGGCAATGGGCGTTTTTTCGCCGAGAGGAAAGAAGGACTGGATCACGACCTTCGAATTTGCCAAGGCGATGAAAATCGGCGTCATCAATTCCGAACCCGCGCCCGAAGATATGGCCGTTGTCGATGAATTGGCGACGAAGTACAAAATCAAGGTGGCGATACACAACCATCCGAAACCGAGCCGTTATTGGGACCCGCAGGTAGTGCTCGATGCCGTCAAACCTTGCGGCAAATACGTCGGGGTTTGCGCCGATGCGGGACATTGGGTGCGCAGCGGATTGGATCCGATCGAATGCATCAAACAACTGAACGGCAAGATATTCAGTTTGCATTTTAAGGATTTGAATGCGAAAGATCCCAACGCGCACGACGTTCCTTGGGGAACAGGCGTTTGCAATGTCGAAGGCATTCTTGCGGAGTTGAAAAATCAAAAGTTCAAAGGCCCGATCTCCATCGAGTACGAATATAATTGGACGACGTCGGTTCCCGAAATACAAGAATCTGTCAATTATTTCAACCGGGTAACCGATCGGATTTTATAGACGTTATTGCGAGGCGGTAATTTTAAAATCAAAAAAATGGGAAGAAGCGCGTCACTGCGAGCGATAGCGAAGCAGTCTCCGAGATTGACTTCGTCGAGCTTGCCGGAGGCTCGGTTGCTTCGCCGGTGTTCGCAATGACGTTGCGACATTATTTCATCGACACGACACTACTCTTGTTTCAAATACAGATAATCGTAATGAATGATCGGCTTGGCGTTTCGCTCGCCGATCTTCTTCCGCGCCGTGTCGGCGTTGTATTCCGACCGCCCCCAACCGATAATGTTTCCTTCGTCGTCGATAATTTGGATGACATCACCTTTCAAAAAGTCGCCTTCCGCGCGGGTTACACCCACCGGCAGCAGGCTGACGGCTTGTTGGTCGAACAGTCGTTCTTTCGCGCCGAGATTGATCCGGACGGTGCCTTTGACCGTTGTGTCCGAATGCGCCAACCACTTTTTGAAAGTAGTGGCTTTACGGCCGGGCGCAAAAAGCGTTTGAACCGTATCTTTTTTTCCGTCAATAATATCCAACAGAATATTATCTCTAAGCCCGTTAGCGATATGTACGGGAGTGCCTGCCATAGAAACTTTTTTCGCGATCGAAAACTTGGTAAGCATACCGCCGCGTCCGAAATTCGATTTTGTGGGAGCGATGAACTTGGATACTGTCGTGTTTTGCGGTTCGATAACGGGAATAACCTTTGAGCCCGGATCGGCGGGATGCCCGTCGTAAATCCCGTCGATGTTGCTCAGGATGATCAGCGCATCGCCGGTCATCATGTCGGTAATCAGTCCCGAAAGCTCGTCGTTGTCGGTAAACATCAATTCGGTAACCGATACCACGTCATTTTCGTTGATGATCGGTACTACCTTGTTTCTGAGCAAGGTATCGAGGCAATTGCGCATGTTCAGGAAATGACGCCGGTCGCGAAAATCCTCTTTGGTGGCCAATACTTGCGAGCAAATCATGTTGTGCTTGGCAAACAGTTCGCCGTAAAGTTGAATGAGCCGCACCTGCCCCACGGAAGCCCACAGTTGCCTGCACGACACGGCATCGCAATGTTTCGGCAGCCCGATGACTTTGCGCCCCGAAGCAACCGCTCCCGACGACACCAAAAGCACTTCGATGCCTTTCTGCCAAAGAACGACGATTTGTTCCACCAGTCCGGCAATCAATTTTTCGTTGGGATTGCCGTCGGGCAAGGTTAATACGTTGGAACCGACCTTTAACGTGATGCGCTTATACATAACAACTTAAAAATATAATAATGCATTTTATCCAACGAGATTTCATATCCGGGATAAAATTCGCGGCAAAAATACTACTTATTTGGATTATCCGGTTAAGCGATTTCCGCGACCCTTTCATTGCGGAAAGTATAAAAATCGGACTGTGTCAATCGTTTCAACAAAATCCCGAAAACCGGACAATCCTTTTATGACCGAAAAAACATCCGTCGATATTTTCAACAATCGATCGAAAAACCGGTTTTCCTTGAAGTATCCTTGTAACTTTGCGCATCATTCAAAATAAAAGCTCATGTTCAAAATCGGTTGTCACCTGTCCATGTCCAAAGGCTATGCGGCCATGGGCAACGACGCGCTGTCCATCGGCGCCGATACATTTCAGTTTTTCACCCGAAACCCGCGCGGAGGAAGCGCAAAAGCAATAGACCCGAAAGATATTGCCGCATTTTTGGAATTGGCGCGAAAAAACAATTTCGCCGTTCTTTTAGCGCATGCTCCTTACACACTGAACGTTTGTGCGGCCGACGAGAGCATTCGCAAATTTGCCCGCGACACCATGGCCGACGATCTTTCGCGAATGGAATATCTGCCGGGAAATCTTTACAATTTTCATCCCGGAAGCCATGTGCAACAAGGTGCCGAAGTCGGTATCGACTACATTGCCGAAGCCTTGAACGGTGTGCTGAAAGCGGAACAAACCACCACCGTCCTTCTCGAAACCATGGCCGGCAAGGGAAGCGAAATCGGACGGAATTTCGAGGAATTGCGTATGATTATCGACAAGGTAACTCTGAAAGACAAATTGGGCGTTTGCATGGATACCTGCCATGTGTACGATGCGGGTTACGACATTGTGAACGACCTCGACGGCGTGTTGGAGGAATTCGATAAGATCGTCGGATTGGACAGATTGCGCGCCATCCACCTCAACGACAGCAAAAATCCTTTCCAAAGTCACAAAGATCGTCACGAAACCATCGGGAACGGATCGCTCGGGCTGAAGTTTTTCGAAAAGATCATCAACCATCCGAAACTTCGTCAATTGCCGTTTTACCTCGAAACGCCGAACGAGTTGCCGGGGTATGCCGCAGAAATCAAACTGTTGAAAAGCCTTTATAAATCGGAATAAATACCGAGAGGTCGGAATTTCGAAAGCATCGAGATAATAATTTTACGATATGCCCGCAAACGCGATTGAAGCAAAGTCGAAGATGTGGAATCTGTGGCACGGTTGCCGCAAATTGAGTGCGGGCTGTCGCTATTGCTACGTGTATCGCGGCGATGCCAAGCGCGATATCGACAGCGCCGTGGTGGCGAAAACAAAAAGTTTCGACTTGCCCGTTCAAAGGAAAAAGAACGGAGAATACAGGATTCCGTCGGGAACGACGCTTTATACCTGCTTCACCTCCGATTTCTTTGTGGAGGATGCCGACCCGTGGCGCGCCGAAGCGTGGCAAATGATGCGCCTCCGCAGCGATTTGAATTTCATGATGATCACCAAACGCATCGATCGCCTGCAAGCATCATTGCCCGATGATTGGGGCGCCGGCTACGATAATGTAACGATTTGCTGCACCGCGGAAAACCAAGACCGCGCCGATTATCGCTTGCCGATATACAAAGCCGCGCCGATAAAGCATAAGATCATTATTTGCGAACCTCTTTTGGAACGAATCGATTTGCAATCGTACGATATCGGTTCGTGGGCGGAACAGGTGGTTGTCGGCGGCGAATCGGGTAACGAAGCCCGCCCGTGCAACTTCGATTGGATCATGGAAATCCGTAACTTATGCGTGGAAAGCGAAGTCTCTTTTTGGTTCAAGCAAACCGGAGCCAAGTTTATAAAAGACGGACAATTGTACCGGATTAAACGGCACTTTCAGCATTCGCAGGCACGCAAGGCAGGGATAAATTTTCGGTAAGTGAGAAAAAGCAGTAATTATTACTTATTTTTGTAGTGCAAAATTCAACAATAACCAACTTTCAATTGGTGAATTTACAATGTTTTTGCGTTAACCGGATGAATCAATGAAGGCGCAGACAGTTAAAATACTTTTACTGGTAGTAATCATCACTTTGGCTTTTTATGTTGCCCGGGTCATGAAAGAGAGAAATGATCATTGCGACGTAGTTTCTCTACCGTTTAACACTGTAAAGGATATTTCCGAAAAGGATATATATCATTTTATCAGCGTGTTGGCATCCGATTCTTTGGAGGGGAGACAAGCAGGTACCGAAGCCGAAAAAAGTGCATCGGAATTCATCCGAAAGATATTTCTAAAAAACAAAATATCTTGTTTTTCAAACAATTACTTTCAAAACTTTTCATTTTTAGACAGCCATAATTGTTACGAGTGTGATTTTTATTTTGATGATTTTAAAGGTATATACGGTATCGATTTTTGTTCGGCAATAGCTTTGGACTCTTCTAGTGTAACAGCCGAGGCTGTTTTTGTAGGTTACGGACAAACGGATCGTTACGGACCGGATGATTATGCCGGGATCGATGCCAAGAATAAATGGGTGATATTGTTTGAAGGCACCGGGTTCGACAAAACCGTTCCAAAAGCGGAACAATCTCTTTGGCAAAGGTATCAAATCGCCATGCAAAAAGGAGCTTCCGGTGTTCTTGCTGTCAGCTTCGATCTTATTTCTACCGGAGATATATTGCCGTATTGTTTCTCCGTTCCGGCTCATACAATGAAAAAACCAATGATAAGAATATCAGGAAAGACATCCGATAAATTATTGAAATATGGCGGAATAACGACTTTACAAGCGCTTGAAAAGATTAAGAACAAATCATGGAATAAGAATATTCCTGTTGAAATACATGGAACAGTACACTCAAGGCAGGATTCTGTTTATTCCCGCAATGTTGTTGCTTGTTTAAAAGGGAAAGGTAAAGCCCTGAAAAATGAATATATAGTTGTCGGCGCTCACTACGACCATATAGGGAAAATAGATTTTCAACGGGAAGGAAGAGATAGTACGATCATTTTTAACGGTGCCGACGATAATGCATCCGGTGTAGCCGGATTGTTGGAACTGACCGAAAAACTATCTTCATCATATCTGAAAAGAGACATTATTTTTGTTGCCTTTGGTGCAGAAGAAAAAGGTTTAAAAGGTTCCAATCACTTTTGTTACAACTTGCCGGTTCCTGCCGAACAAATTAAATTGATGATCAATCTGGATATGATTGGCAGGTTGGATTCTACAAATGCATTGTATTATAATACCGATGCATGGGATGGAGCAGATACGGAAATAGAAAATACAGGCAGAAATCATCCGGGAATCAATACGGCATTGGACCGGAACGACATGATGGGTTCAGATTACGTGCCTTTCATTAAAAAGAAAATACCGGTTGTGTATTTTAATACCGGGGCACACTCATTATACCATACCCCCAATGATACCATAGGCTCGATTAATTACTCGGGAGAAAAGAAAGTTTTGGATTTGGTTTACGACTTGATTATTTCGAAAGCAAATAAATAGGAAGTGTTGCATCAACTTAAAAAGGATCAAGTTCAAAATTATGTTGGTGATACTTTTGTCTATGCCCCGGCGGACAATTTAACTCTTCTTGTTTGCCCGATTCTATTGACATTTTTCCCCTACGGGGAATTTTCGTTACCGAAATTGTCCGTAGGACAACCACGTCAATAGAAAAAGTTGCTCCAAACCAATGATTGCCCGTCAGGGCATTAACTCTTTGGGAAATTAGAGGAATTATCCGCCAACATATTTTTCACCTTGATCCCTTAAAAACCAAAACCGGGCGATCACATTTTACTGCAACCGCCCGGTTTTTTAGTTTTAGTCGGGGTGAAAAGACTCGAACTTTCGACCCCTTGCACCCCATGCAAGTGCGCTAGCCAACTGCGCCACACCCCGATCTATTTTTATTTTTAAGCGGTGCAAAGATAAGTACGAAATGCGAAACTCCAAACATTTTTATGAATTTTACATTGCCGGATTTTTCTTACTTTTGTATTTATGAGTGCGAACAGAATCGAAAATCAAAAATCAGCTGTCAAAAAAGAATACATGACCTCAAAAAAACTCACTGCCGAAGAATTAGAGAAATATTCTTCGGCCTATACCCTGTCGGACATGGAGATATTCATTTTCCCCGAATTGTTCTATTCCTTGGTTTTGGCCAACATCATGTCGCCCGAAATATGGAAATGGCGCGACGACCCGTGGTTTGCAAATATCGAGAACAAATCCTTCACCTACAAGATCAATCGCGTGAAACAATATATCATGGACCACTTCTCGTTCAATCTCGATTTAGACACATGGGGGCTTACCGACAAGCACAAGGAAATGGCGCGATTCAGCGATTTTGTGGACGCCGAAAGTCTCCGTCAAAGCAATGCATTGTTCGGGTACGAGGGCGACAAATATTATTTCGATATCGACATCCGTCGGCATTTCGGGTTGGACAAGTATACCGATAACGCCATCCCGTATTGGAAAACCGAAACGGTGGAAGCGATGACGGCTTTCCGTCACAAAGAAGGATTTCGGGTCGGGGCGGGCGAGTGCGTGTCGCTGTCGTCGCTCTATGCGGCGGCCATGTTCATTGTGGGGCGTATCCCGTTGGAAAAGATATTCCTGATTGCAACGCCCCTGCATTCGCAAAACTTCATTGCCGAACGCGACGGAATTCTGACCAACAATCGCCGCATCGTTACCAAAACGATGTGGTACAATGGCACGGAACTTTCGGCCAAAGCGCGGCGAGCCATCGAAAACGAGAAAATAACTATTGTGTCTCACGTAACGGGGTGCGTTCATACGTTGTATCAAGAAGCAACCATCGATCAAGAAGCGTACAAAAGTTTCGAAAAAAGTCTGCGCGATTTTCTGACCACAGAATTTAATTTCGAGGCTTTTACCAATTTCTTGCGCACCAAGAATGAATTCTGGGAGTGCTTTCAATACAGGCACATACGCAACAACAAGGATTGTTATATCGAGTTGCGGACAATATTCAATTACGAACATTCGAGTAAAAACAAATTTACGGGCGACAGCCGGAAAGCATTGTTTGAGGAAATGGATCCGCGCGATTTTTACTTTGCACCCAAGGACGGAAAGATCATTATCAACGACTTCGAAGAATTTCTCAACAAAAATCACAATTTGAGTTTCGACGAGAAGAAAGATTATTTTCTCGACCACATTCTGCCCGAACGTTGCAACCGCATGCGCGACATGTTCGAGGACATAAAAAACTTCATCCGGATTGAGCCTCGTTTGCCGAGCGAGGACAAGGAATTTGTGAAAGTTCCCCGCCTGCATTTAACGACGGAACATAGCCGCGAAGAAATTATTGCTCACCTTGCCGAAATGGCTTCGAAAAACGAGTTTGCCCATCTTGCACAATACGCTTTCCGTGAGATGACGGGCATCAGTTGGGCGCCTTTCGTAACGGCCGCCATCCGGCGAAATCCCGTTTGTCTTGAAGATTTGAAAGGCAAGACTTTGGATGAAGCGTATCGCATTCTGGAAAAAATGCCCGATGAATCGATTTACGACGGCAAACGCTTGGCGCAACCCGACGAAGTTTGGAACTTCGGCCTCGGCGACGGAATCGAAAAGGCTTTCGTATTGGCAAATTACATGAAGGCTTTAAATCCGAAAGATACGATTGCGATCGAAGCAAAAAACACGGAGGTTGTTGTAACAGACCTTGCCGGGAAAACCTTTTCGTTTCCTTCCGGCAAAGGATATGAGAAAAAGATAACGATTACCGGCGCCGAAATAGAAGAGTCGGAATAATCCTATTGGGTTTCTGAAACCGAGTTTACGAGCTCGACGAAGTCAAACCCGATAGGATTTGTTTATAAGTAAGTAAGAATGATAAAATAAGGTTCCCATCTTTTTCGGACAGGATTAACAGGATTAACAGGATGTAAAAATCCTGTTAATCCTGTCAAATGAGTAATTTATTTTGTCTTCATTCCTAAGATATATCGAGTTTTGAAAACACAATAGGTCAACGCTGAAATCTACAGTTCGGCGAAGCTGACCTCTAACTATACTTCTACAAAATAAAAATCGATTCATTATTTTAAAACACAACAAAACTGTACGATTTTTGCTGCAAAATAATAAAATCGTATAATTTCTTTAAAATCGTCAACCTTTTTTGAATTGACGTTGTTGATAATACTATAACCGATTGTCATAAATTCGGAAAATCATGAAAAAAGAAACCGTCATTTCATTAACCGATCTGGTGAAAAACTTTCTTGTGGGAGGAGGATATTTTACCGCGCTCAATCACGTGAATCTCGATTTCGGCGCGGGAGAATTTGCCGGATTGGTAGGGCCGAGCGGATCGGGCAAAACCACGCTGCTCAACATCATCGGGTCGCTGGACGTGCCGAGCGAAGGCGAAGCGCTCATTCTCGGACAATCCGTCGCCGCGCTCACCGCGAAGCAGTCGGCCGAGCTGCGCAACCGGAATATCGGGTTCATCTTCCAAAGCTATAACCTGTTGCCGGTGTATACGGTATACGAAAACGTGGAGTTTGCCCTGTTGCTGCAAAAAATGCCGCACGAAATGCGCCGCAAAGCCGTGATGGAGACACTGGAGCGGGTGGGGCTTACCGATATGGAAAAATCGCGGCCGGCGCAACTGTCGGGCGGCGAATGTCAGCGGGTAGCCATTGCCCGCGCCATGGTGAAACGCCCCGCCATCGTGCTTGCCGACGAACCTTCGGCCAACCTCGATGCCGCCAATTCGCACAACATCCTGCAAATGATGCGCAAACTGAACGAAGAGTTGAATACCACATTCATCTTTGCCACGCACGACGAAAAAGTGATGCAGTACCTCAAACGCACCATCAAATTGCGCGACGGGCATATTGAACAGGACACGATAACCTGAAAATCATGCTTTTATTTAAAACCGCAATCAAAAATATTCTCGGCGCCGGGAAACGGACATGGCTCAACGTGGCGGTGCTTTCGTTCACCTTTGTGGTGATGCTCGGCTACAACGGCATCATGGACGGCTGGCAGCAGGAATCGCGGCGCGACACCGAAAACTGGGAAACCGGCGCGGGACAAATCTGGCATCCGGCCTACGATCGTTTCGACGTGTTTACCTTGCAGGATGCGCACGGGCCTGTTCCGCAAACGCTGCAACCATACGTCGACAACGGTTCGCTGACACCGGTTTTGGTTACGCAAGGCGTCATCTATCCGCAGGGACGGATGCAAAACGTATTATTGAAAGGCATCGACCCGCGACAACAAATACTGAGCATCCCGTCGCACGAGTTGGCAAACGGCGGTGACGAATTGACGGCGATTATCGGCAGACGTACTGCCGAATCGGCGAAGCTGCGGCAAGGCGACCGCGTGATGGTGCGATGGCGCGATAAAAACGGTGCGTTCGATGCGCGGGAAGCCCTTATCGTCGGCGTGTTCGACACCAAAGTTCCCGCCGTCGATGCGGGCCAACTTTGGATCGACCTCGATCGTCTGCAACAAATGACGGATATGCCGGGCGAAGCGACTTATTTGGTCGCGTCGAAAACGTGTCCCGTAAATTCCGACACGGACGGCTGGCCATACAAAGACCTGAAATTCCTGATGGCCGATCTCGACTTGATGATGCAGGGCGGTCGCGTCGAATCGGCGATCATCTTCTCCATTTTGCTTGCCATTTCGTTGCTGGCGGTTTTCGACACCCAAACGCTGTCCATCTTCCGTCGGCAAAAGGAAATCGGCACCTACATCGCGCTGGGCATGACTCCGCGTCGTGTCACCCGCCTGTTCACCCTTGAGGGGACAAGCTTCAGCATTATCGCCATTTTCGTGAGCGTCGTATGGGGAACCCCGTTTCTTGCATGGTTTGCGCACGTCGGTTTCAAAATGCCCGACATGGTCGACGATATGGGCATTGCCATCGGCGACACGCTCTATCCCGCGTTCCGGGCGTCGTCCGTTATCGTAAGCATCGTTATCATCGTCGGCTTGTCCGCGCTCATCAGCTGGTTGCCCGCGCGAAGAATCGCCAAACAAAATGTGGTTGAT
>JAVBRP010000086.1:0-8968 GCA_031547815.1 Bacteroidales bacterium
CGTATCGTCGCGCCGAGTAATCTATACTTCGCGCGGTCAAGTTTTGTGATATTCCTCTTTGCGTCTTAGCGCCTTTGCGAGAGGTAATATCACGCAAAGACGCCAAGGCGCGAAGCACAAAATAACTCCGCGTGAAGTATACCGGCCCTGCCCCTTTTGGGGATTTAGGGGGTAGGGGGATTGCCTTCGGCGAGCTCGCAAGCTCGGTTTAGGGGTGAAACGACTTTTCGGAGCGGACTCAAACTTCAAACCTGAAACTTGAAACCTCAAACTTCAAACTCGAACGGCGCAGCCCTCAACGGAGTTAAATCCGGAACTTTTTAAAGCGCATATCTCAATTTGACGCTGAACTCGTATCGGTAGGGGGCGTCTTTCAAAAGCGGGACGATTATTTCCGCGGAAGCGGCCAATTTGGATGTGAGGAACCAACCGAATTCCACGTCCAACGGCAGATCGAAATATTCGGTTTCCAAATTGTAAGTCCAAGTGGCGTAATACCCCAAGTACCAGCGAGGCCGCCAGATGTCGATATTGGGTACGAATGCCAGCGTGCGTATGTCGTCGCGATCTGTGTCTCCGGCAAACGAAAACCGAAACTCCGCAGCCAGCAGAAAGCTGCCTTTATCGTTGTTTTCGCCGAAGAAGTAATTCCCGCCGATGCCGGGATGCAACTGCCATTTCCCGTCGCCCAAAGCATCGGATGCGGCTGTCGGGAATACCGTTTTCAGTGCATATCCCCAGTACCAATGCCCTGTTTCGAACACGTATTGCGTAAACCGCAGGCTGATGTCCGACAAGCCGAAGTCGACACTGCCGTCGGAGGTCATGTTGCTTCGCGCCAGCGGCAGATCCAAACGAAAATGATCGCGTCCTTTCATCGTGTACAGCCCGCGGATGTAATAATTCTCGAAATAGCGGCCGTTGTCGTAGCCCGTTCGGTCGTATCGCGGGCTGATGTACCGGAAATCCTTGAAGGGATATGCGAAAACTTCGACATTTCGCCCGCCGTGAGCGCTCACGGCATCCCTGTCTTCCTGACCATTCGCGGGAACCGCAAGGCAGCATAACAGCCAAAACGCAACAATAATATTCGATTTATGCATGACCGGGTTAAGTCCTTCTCCCCCGCCCCACCCTCCTTGTGGAGAGAGCGGAGGTAGAGGCTTCGTTAAAATATAATTTAGAAAACAATGTCGTTTAATTAACGCTTTTATTTTGTTTCACCCCTAAACCGAGCTTGCGAGCTCGCCGAAGGCAATCCCCTACCCCCTAAATCCCCCTATAGGGGGACTTTCGCAAAGCGCGATATACCGAGGCTCCCCTTTAGGGCAGGGCTGTTATACTTCGCGCGGTCAAGTTTTGTGATATTCCTCTTTGCGTCTTAGCGCCTTTGCGAGAGGTAATATCTCGCAAAGACACCAAGGCGCGAAGCACAAAATAACTCCGCGTGAAGTATAAACGACATTGATTTAGAAAATTCAGGGATATAACACCGATCGAATTTCGTTTGTTCAAACCCTAATAAGTCGGCATTGCCGGATTTATGATTTAACTTTTCGCGGCATGATTTTATTCTGTGTATTTACGTGATGATTCTCTCGTAAAGACGCAAAGCAAGGAAAGTATGAATAAAAATTGTCCGGGCGCGGGATAGAAGATCAGATTTTTGCCGCAGCCTGATTATCGTTCGTGTTGCAGGCGCCGGCATTTCGCACGGCGGCTTCGTATCCGGCGCGTTGCAGCGGCGAATCGCGTGTTAATGCGTCGAATTCCTCTTTGGCAGATCGTCGCCAATCTTCGGCCGTTTTATTCAAAATGGCGGTATTCGGCTCGAAATCTCCGATGGCGGTCGGTTGCGCTCTTTTGTTCCAAGGGCAGGCGTCCTGACAGATGTCGCATCCGAACATACGGTGGTGCAGGTGTACGGACGGGTCGAAGTCGCCTTTGTATTCGACGGTGAGGTACGACAGGCAGCGTCGGGCGTCGACCGTGTACGGCGCCACGATGGCTTGCACGGGACAGGCGTCGATGCAACGGGTGCACGTGCCGCAACGGTCGGCGATCGGCGGGTCGGGTTCCGCCGCGAGGTCGATGATCAGTTCGCCGAGGAAGATGTACGACCCGTATTGCGGATGAATGGTCAGCGAGTGCTTACCGGTCCAGCCTATTCCGCTGCGCGCCGCCCAAGCATGTTCCGGAACGGGTGCGGAGTCGACGAATGCGCGCCCCGATACATTTCCGTATCGGTCTCTGATGCGTTGCAACAAGCAGTGCAACATATCCTTAACCACCGTGTGATAGTCTTTTCCGTATGCATATTTGGCGATTTGGGGCAGTTCGGGGTTTTGTTTTTCTTTCGGGAAGTAGTTAACCGCCACCGAGACCACTGTTCGGGCATTGTCGACAAGCAGAGCGGGATCGGTTCTTTTCTCGACGTTTCGCGCCATGTAGCCCATTTGTCCGTGCATGCCGGCTTCGAGCCAACGACGAAGCCGGGCGGAGTCTTCATTCAAAAACTCCGCCCGCGACATGCGGCATTCCGCGAAGCCCAACCGTTGCGCTTCTTCTTTGATGAATCGGGAAACCGGCAATTTTATTGAGTGTTCTATTTCTTTATGCTTCACACGGGCAAGTTTTGTGACATTCATCTTCGCATCTTTGCGAGAGATAAAATCACGCAATGATGCGAAGCACAAAATAACTCCGCGTTAAGTATCGCCGCGCAAGGTATCATCAAAAATCATCAATTTATCGATCTTCCTTTTTTGCTTCTTCCCAAATGGCGTTCATTTCGTCCAAAGTCATCGATGTGAGCGGTCGCCCCGCTTTGATGGTTTTATTTTCGAGATAGTTGAACCGCGCGATAAATTTCTTGTTCGTTTTTTCCAAAGCGGCTTCGGGGTCGATACCGTAGAGCCTTGCTGCGTTGACCATCGAGAACAGCAGATCGCCGAATTCGGCTTCTGTTTTGGCTGCGTCGGCCCGTTCGATTTCGGCTTTCAATTCTCCGAGTTCTTCTTCCACCTTATCCCAAACCTGCCGGCGCTCATCCCAGTCGAACCCCACGGCGCGCACCTTATCCTGTATACGATGCGCTTTCACGATGGCGGGCAGCGACTTGGGAACGCCCGCCAAAATGGACTTGTTGCCTTCTTTGATTTTCAGGTTTTCCCAATTCGTTTTAACGTCTTCCGCATCGTTCACCGACACATTGCCGAATACGTGCGGATGGCGGAAGATCAGCTTGTCGCAAATGCCGTCGATCACATCGGTAAGCGTAAAATCGTTTGTTTCGGATGCGATCTTTGCATAAAAAACGATGTGCAACAATATATCGCCCAATTCTTTTCGGATTTCGGGCATGTTGTTTTCGAGAATGGCGTCGGCCAGCTCGTAGGTCTCTTCGATGGTCAGATGCCGCAAACTCTCGATGGTTTGCTTTTGATCCCACGGACATTTCGCCCGCAGTTCGTCCATGATGTCGATTAACCGTCCGAAAGATTTTTGTGCCGAAGCGTTGTGCATTTGTATCGTTTTTGGAACCTGTTCAAAATTAATATTTCACTCGGCGAAGATGCGACATTCGCCCGTTGTGCTCATCGTCAGATATTGATTGTCCGGTTTTATTCCAAATGATCCCACATTCGTACATTGTTCTTCTTGATTTGTAATATTCCATACAAAACCGCAATGCCGGCCAACCCGCTCAACGAGTATACAACTCCCGAATCTGCGCACATATAGATCATCACTGCCGCAATATTTGTTCCGGCCAAGCCCCAAAAACCAATCTTTTTCCATTGGAAAAGCATGACAATAAAAATTACGTTTGCAGCACAAATTATCCCAAATAATACGACCATTGTATTTGAAAATTTTGGAAGCCCTTTTGTTACAATCTCTTTTGCAAACAAATACATAATTGCACCTAACAAATTGATGATTAGCGCTACCACAAACCATGCCGTAATACATCCATGTCGTTGTTTCCCCGATGAAGCAGAAGCAGAGGAATTAGAACCGGCGACGACGGTTGAGCTTGATCGAGTATTAACATTGACGTTGACACTGCGTTTTACACACTTTGGACAGTGAGAACCGTCATAAATAAGATTTACTCCCGTGATTGCACAAAAGTCTGTTGAAGTATAGCTCTCACAATTAACACATTGATTTTTAATAGCCATATCTATACATTTTTAATAGGCGGATTACTGTTCTTTTGATCGTATCGGTTGCCTTATAACATAGTCGGGCCGTACTTTCTTCTCGAAACGTATTGGGCGCTCAATCGGGAAAAACATATACCGTTTTATTGATCTTTTCGCTTCCGTCAATATCCACTTCAATGATTTTCGGAACGCGCGGCGGACATAGTTTCACACCCAAAAACAGCCCCAACACAAAGGAAATAAGCAATAAAGCGAGCACGATGTAATCGATGATCTGTCCGAAATCGATCGGTATGTTTTTGTAATAAGCGTGTATCACGATGATTTGAACGACGGAAACGACGGCGCGCGCGGCAATCCAGCTGTACGTTTCTATCCGGTAGCGCAATACCCCCGCCAGCAATAAAATATCGATGAATACGTTCAGGTACGGAAGCATGCGTATCCATGCGAATGAAATGTAATCTTTTTTTCCGGTGAGTTGCAGGTAGAGCGCAAAAATGTCCAAAACGAAAACGATCAATATCAGGGCGGACATGGCGTGATTGTAGTTCAAGTATTTCCATTTCATTGCCATGGAAGGCGTGGATTCCAACTGTTTCACAATCGTTATTTTGTCCTTGTATTGTTGCGACAGCTCCTCAAGAATCTGTTGCTTGGGTTCTCCTTTGCCGATACGGGCTTGAACCTCTTTTTTAATTCGTTTTTTCTCTTCAGCTTGTTCTTTGTTCATGGTCTTATCGTTTTGAATCATACGTCCCTGAAAAATAGCGAAACCCGATCGGGTCTTCCCTCTCGCACGGGGAACATAAAACGCACGAGGGCCGCAAATATACAGATGTTTGTTGCTTTTGCAAAAGAAAAGAATACACTTTTTTTAGTGTGCGAAGATTATTTTCGATTAATTAACAGCATAGTTATATAAGAAGTTGTTTTTGCTTCCGACAAACAGATTGAAATTATTGCCGTTCTTGTCTAACCGACCGATCGAGAATAAGGTGCTCCCTTTCAGGGGAAATCCTTTGTGCACTTTTCCGTTGCCGTTGTATAACCATATTTGATTGCTTTGCGGTTGCACAATACCTATTTTCAGATCGGTTGCGCCGAATTCGTATACGTAAGGACGCTCCGTGAGGGGTTCTCCCGTTTCGATGTTGACGATTTGCTTGCCGTCTTGGCGGAAAACCTCCAGCCTGTTCCCGCTTGCATAGATGAAATCGCCTTGCCGGTCGCCGTCCGTATCCTGAAAGACGAAGAAATGCGATGCCGGGAAAGTCTTGATTTCTTTTCGGGTCATCATGCCGTCGGTCAAGGAAATAAAATGTACCGTTCCCGTAGTATCGGCCAGCACCAGGCGCGACCCGTCGAGCGCAATGACGGTGTTGTTGCCCACCGGCAGGTTGCGTTCGGGCGAAACCCGCGTACGCCCCTGCCTGTCGAGGATATACACGCGGTATTTATCCGCAAAGACCACATAATCTTTATTGTTGACGCGATAATGATAAATATCGGTTTGCACCGGATGTTCGCTTTGCCCGAAGCCCCAACCGTCCACCGGCTTACCCGTTTTCTCGTAGGCATACACCTTCCGGTCTTCGCAGGCAATCATCATCCTGTATTTTCGGTCGTTGTCGTAATCGAACAAAGCGACACCTCCCGTGGCGGGCGATTTCAGTTTCACGGGGAAATTTCCCGTGTTCTTTCCCAAACGGTCGATCACATACAAATAGTTCTTCGTGCTGAAAAGCATTTGCAATTTGCCGTTGCGGTAAAAATCGATTTGATGGACGGGGCTGAGGATCGGCTCGGGAAGTTCCGCTTTCCAAAGGATGCGCCCCACGTTGTTCAGCAGATAAATGTTGTCGGCCATGTCCTGCACGAAAATTTCCGTTTCGCCGGTGCTGTGGTTTCGAATCAATTGCGGTTTGAACGAAATAGCCGTATCCAACAGGCTTTCCCACGATGTTTGCGTTCCCGCCGTAACAGGAGCGTCCGTCGCCGTTGCGGGCAGATATTTGAGAAAAACGTTGTTGTACAACATCCCGTTGGTGATGTTGAGCTGATATACCGCCGCTTGCATCCGCGAAAGCGCGGCCTCCGTCTTTTCCGATTCCTTGAACTTGTCGGCCCGGAGCATGTTTTCGACGAACCCGGCCGAAAGCGACGGATTGCAATAGAACATGATATTGCAGCGCGTCGAAAAATGATTGACCAACTTCCCGTAGCCCAAATCGGTTTGCAAACTCGAATGCAACGCCGTATAGTTCAGGTATTTTTTGAGGTTTGCGGGCGAATCGCCGAAAACGATGTAATTGTCGGCCACCACGCACCAATTGTTCCCGCCCGCAAAGACATCGCCGAAAAGAATCGCCGGCACGTCGAACGGGAGCCTGTATGCCGTAAACGACAACTGATGATCGAATTGCAGCCTTTCCTTATCCGTGCTGCCGCCGCCTTTCCTGATCGCGTCCTGCCAACTTTCCGCCATTTCTACGGCCGACAAGGTGCTTTTGATGCGAAAAAGCGCAAATGCCGCGTCCTTCGATTGCGTCTGTCCCACGTTTGCACACACCAATGCCGCTTCATCTTCGAACCGTTCTTCGAAATCTTTCTGCAAATCGATTCGGAAAGTATTGTTGATGCGGTTAAGCTCCTTTTTTCGAGCGGTTTCCTTGTACCGTTCGAGGTAACGACCGTAATCCGCGAAATAACGGTCCAATTTGTGAACGCCCATCCAGAAGAAGGCATAAGTCGTCGACGGCATGGCATCCGTCAAGGTGACGGGCAATGAAGGCTGCGCGAGGAAAGCCTCCAGCCGATGTTCCGCGCCGGGATTGTATGCCGTAAAGCCGTTCAACAGAAGCATATCCGATTTCAGGTTCAAATCAAGCTCCGTCCAATCGGCAAAATGCGCCAACGGTTCGATAAGTTTGCGATAACGATCGTGAAGCACGGCTAAAGCCGTTCGCGGCAGCCTGTCGTAGTTGATGTAGATGTTGGCGGGAGCGCTTTTCCCCGCTGTCCGCATCAGTTCCGACAATTTTCCGCCGTGCGTGATATTGTGGTCGGCCGAAATCTGCCGCAATGCGCTTTCCAAAAGGATGGACGAACGGGAGAAAACAAAGATTCCGTTGCGGTATGCGCAGGAAATATTAAACGATTGGTCGTTTTTGTCGTTGAACGCAACCTCGGCCACATTTATTTGATCGTATACACGTTGCGACACGACCGCTTTTCCCGTAAGTTGCGTCTTGAGTTTGTCGGTCAGGCTCTTGGCTTCCTTCTCGCCGCTCATTCTCACGTAGCCGATGGCCGCTGTTTCCTCCTTTCCCACGGGATGCAGCGAAAAAATGACGTGACGGCGGAAAGGCGCCCCCGCTTCGTACTTTTGCGCGAGGCTGTCCAACAGCAATATGTCCCGGCTCAGACTTTCAACGGCGGGCATTTTGCACAACTGTTCCCACAGGCCGTTTTCGCGCATGAGATTACACAGATCGCCGTATTGGCGGATGTCGATGATCAACCCCGCATCCAAAGGGACAGCGTCGTAGAGCGTGTCGGAAATATGTTCTTCCTCCTTCGAGAGAACAAAGTATACCGACATGCCGACCGCTCCGGCGGCCAAAAGAACCAATAATATTATAAATACCTTACGCATGTAAAATTGCCTCGTTTCCGAAAAGGCAAAAATACAATAAATTCCCGTTAAAATCGGATTTTAAATTTTTGTAACTATTCAGCCTTTCGCGATCAAGATGAGTGCTTGTAAAACATTTTGCGAATTTTTGGTGGTTGTATCCATCACCGAACGGATAGTGGCAAACGCTTGCGCACCGTCGATGCTGCGGAAGAGTCCCGCCACTTTTTGTTTGACCTTAAAAGTTCTCACGGCACAGCGAAACGCTCATGCAAGTAAAAATGCAATTTCCGCTCAACGGGGGAAGTTGCTTATTCCGTATGCCTCAATTCAGCATTCACGCTGCCTATTTCTCTCGTTTCTTTTGGTCTTTGATCACCACTTCCGCTTTGTGGTATACCACCGAATCGGGGGCTACGCTTTCGGTGAGCCACACGTTACCGCCCACCACGGTGTTGCGTCCGATCACGGTTTCGCCGCCCAAGATGGTGCTTCCGGCATAAATGATCACGTTGTCCTCGATGGTCGGATGCCGCTTGGTATGCCGCAGGCTCTTTTCGACGTATAGAGCACCGAGCGTTACCCCTTGATATATCTTTACGTTATTGCCGATTTGCGTCGTTTCGCCGATAACGGTTCCGGTGCCGTGGTCGATGTAGAAATACCGGCCGATGGTTGCACCGGGATGGATGTCGATGCCGGTGCGGCTGTGCGCATGTTCCGACATGGCGCGCGGAAGGATCGGCACTCCCGTGCGATACAGTTCATTGGCAAAACGGTATACGGCAATGGCGTAAAATCCCGGATAACACAAGATTACCTCTTCGGCGCAATTGGCTGCGGGGTCGCATTGCACGAAAAAATCGGCTTCTTCCAGCAGTTGCTCGTGAATGGCGGGAATCGCTCCGAAAAAGCGCTGCATCAACTCTTTGGGCGGCTCCTTCAAACACGAGCCGAGCGGCGAAAGCAAGTCGGCAAAGAGGCATTGCAGGCGTTCCCACTCGGCTTGCAACCGATCCGGTTCCGGGCCGCCGTTGTGACGCAACGGGAACAGAAAATACATCAGGTTGTCGACAAAGCCGTTCGTTTGGATCGACGACGGCACGCCTCTGCAATATTGTTGCATGCGCGCCGATAATTCTTTCGGAAAATCTTGTAT
>JAVBRP010000351.1:0-5538 GCA_031547815.1 Bacteroidales bacterium
CATCCATGCCAAACCGATGCGGCCGAGAACGCTTGCGCAGCGCAAATTTGCAAAATCGAAATACAACAGGCCGTTGTATATCAGGCCGAACAACACCAATGTCAGTCCCCGACGAATAACTTTCAGGTGCAGCGATTGTCGGCTGACGCCTTTTTGCAGGCTTTTTTCCATCGAAAACGGAAAAGAAATCCCGGCGATGAACAGAAAAAGCGGAAAAATCATGTCGTAAAAAGCAAACCCGTTCCATTTCATGTGATTCAGTTGGCTTACCCACCAAGCATCGGAACAGCCTATGAGCGCTGCCAATCCGATAAAAATTTCACGTCCTCCGACAATCCAAAACATGTCGAAGCCGCGAAGTGCATCCAACGATTGCAACCGTTGTGAATTTGTTTTCATTATCTGCAATTATTATGGTGAAAATTGATTTCAGGGATATATCATCAAATCCCGACAGATCAAATATTGAATTCGATTTGTCGGGATTAAATGTCGTTAACTCCGAATTATAGTTTCTTTTTTACCTCAACTTCTTGATAGCTCTCGATGATGTCGCCGATTTCAATATCGTTGAAGCCTGCCACGTCCAAACCGCATTCGTAACCGGTGGCTACTTCTTTCACGTCGTCCTTGAAACGTTTTAGCGAGCCGAGTTCGCCGGTGTGGATCACGATGCCGTCGCGGATGATTCGTATTCTGGAGGATCGGGTTATTTTTCCTTCGCGGACGATACATCCGGCAACGGTTCCGACCTTGGTGATTTTGAATACTTCGCGTACTTCGAGCGTGGCGGTGATTTCTTCTTTTATCTCGGGCGAGAGCATGCCTTCCATAGCCGACTTGATTTCCTCGATGGCGTCGTAAATAATGGAATAGATGCGGACGTCGATTTGTTCCTGCTCGGCCACTTTACGCGCGTTTTGCGACGGCCGTACCTGGAAACCGACGATGACGGCGTTGGATGCGGCAGCCAAGCTGACATCCGATTCGGATATTTGCCCGACGGCTTTGTGGATGACGTTCACTTGGATTTCGGGCGTCGACAGTTTGATCAACGAGTCGGACAGCGCTTCCACCGATCCGTCCACGTCGCCTTTGACGATAACGTTCAGTTCCTGGAAGTTGCCGATAGCGATACGGCGGCCGATTTCGTCCAGCGTGATGTGCTTTTTGGTACGCATGCCCTGTTCGCGTTGCAATTGGCTCCGTTTTGCGGCAATTTCGCGCGCTTCGCGGAAATCGTCCAACACATTGAACAGATCGCCGGCTTGCGGAGCGCCGTCCAGACCCAATATCAGCACGGGCGTCGACGGGCCTGCTTCATCTATCTTTTGGTTACGTTCGTTGTACATCGCTTTAACGTGGCCCGTATAGCTTCCTGCCAGCACGACATCGCCCGTGCGCAGCGTTCCGTTTTGAACGAGCACCGTTGCCACGTATCCGCGGCCTTTGTCCAACGACGATTCGATGACCGATCCGGTAGCTCTTCTATCGGGGTTGGCTTTCAATTCGAGCAATTCGGCTTCCAACAATACTTTTTCGAGCAATAAATCGACATTGATCCCGGCTTTAGCCGAAATGTCCTGCGATTGGTATTTTCCGCCCCAGTCTTCGACCAAATAATTCATTTGCGCCAATTCTTCTTTCACCTTGTCGGGATTGGCTTCGGGCTTATCTATTTTGTTGACCGCAAACACGATCGGGACACCGGCCGCCGAAGCATGGTTGATGGCTTCCACGGTTTGCTGTTTCACGCCGTCGTCGGCTGCTACCACGATGATGGCCACGTCGGTGATTTTTGCACCGCGGGCGCGCATGGCGGTAAACGCTTCGTGACCGGGCGTATCCAAGAAAGTGATCTGTCGGCCGTCGTCCAATTTTACGCCGTAAGCGCCGATATGTTGCGTAATTCCTCCGGCTTCGCCTGCTATCACGTTGGCATTGCGGACGTAGTCGAGCAACTTGGTTTTCCCGTGGTCTACGTGTCCCATCACGGTAACGATGGGCGGACGGGGTTGCAGATCGTCTTCGTCATCCTCCTCTTCTACAAGAATATCCTGTGAGTCGGCGCTGATGAACTCGACTTTGAAATTAAATTCGTCGGCTACCAATACCATGGTTTCGGCGTCCAAACGTTGGTTGATCGACACGAACAATCCCATGTTCATGCACGTGGCAATAACCTGCGTCACGGGAACATTCATCAACGAAGCCAACTCGTTGACCGAAACGAATTCGGTTACTTTCAGGATATTTTTTTGGCTTTGTTGCAGTTCTTCTTCTTCCTGCATCCGTTGGCTGACGGCATCGCGTTTGTCGCGACGGTATTTCGAGCTTTTCGATTTGGCGGTTTTCGATGTCAGGCGCGAAAGCGTTTCTTTGATTTGTTTCTGAACGTCTTCCTCGTTGACTTCCACGCGAAGTGTCTTTTTCTTTTTCGCTTTGCCTACTCCTCCCTGCTCGAATTTTTTCTGATTGCCTTTGTCCCCGACTACGATCCGTTCCTTATCCTTATGGATACGTTTTCTCTTTTTCTTCGCATCATCGTCCGAGTCGGATTTCCGCTCGACGGGCAGTTCCATTTTCCCGACAACGGTCGGTCCCGATAACTTGATGTCGGGCCGTACGATGTCGATTTCCCGTTGCCCTTCGTTCTTCTTGATAAGAAGCGGTTCACCTCTTTCGGCAGGCGCCGCGGTTTCGGGCGCCGCTTTGCCGGCAACGTCCGCCTTGTGCTGTTGCGTGCGGGCTTTGCGTTCTCTTTCGAGCTGTTGTTTCGATTTCTTTTGAGGCCGCGTCCGTTGGTTGATCGACGTAAGGTCAATTTTTCCGACAACTTTCAATTCGGTATCCGGCGATTCTTGTTCCGCCAAACGGCCCGGTTCGTCGGTCTGCTCCGGCTCCACATGTTCGGGTTCCGGCTCGGGCAATTCCGGTTTCGTATCGGCTACCGGTTCTTCGGGAACGGCGATCTTTTCCGGTTTCGGTTCCTCAGGCTTCGGTTCTTCGGGAACGGGTTCGATGACTTGCGGCTTCGTTTCTATCTCCTGTTGCGGTTCGGCCTCTTTTTTCACGGGCTTTTCAACAACGGGTTGCGGTTGCGGTTTATGCTCCGGCTTTTTAGGCGTTTTGTCTTCCAGATTGATTTTTCCGACAACTTTGAATTCGGGTTCGCGCGCAGAATCACCGAACAGAGGCGTCTTCTTGCCGGAAGTGGTGTCCTTGATCAGAACTTCGGGTTCGTGATCTTCCTCAACGGCACGCGGCGCAGGCTCTTGATCCGTAAGCTCTACGGTTTCTTTCTTTTCCCTCAAACTGCGAAGGTTAACGCGCTCCGATTCTTTCTTTGCGGTAACATCGGAACTGTATTCTTTGGAAAGCAACGCATACAATTCGGGGGCTATCTTCGTGTTGGGGTTTGCATCAATATCATGCCCTTTCTTTTTGAGAAATTCCACTATGGTGGAAATCCCCACGTTAAACTCGCTTGCTATCTTACTTAATCTGGTTGCTTTCACTTCTGACATAATACAAACCTGTCTTTACTGATTATTTATTTTTGATTTTTGATTGATGATTTTCAATTACTTTGAGAGAGTATTCGAAAACCGGAAATCGAAAATATATATCTTATTTTATTTTTGATTGATGATGAATGATTTTTGATTACTTGATGAATGCAACCGAAAATCAAAAATCGAAAATCAAAAATCAAAAATGCTTTATTCGAATTCGGCTGCCAATATCCGCAACACTTCGCGAATGGTCTCTTCTTCGAGGTCGGTGCGCTTCACCAAATCTTCCGTGGTCAACTCCAATACGCTCTTTGCCGTATCGCAGCCGATGCTCTTCAATTCGCGAATGACCCAGTCCTCTATTTCGTCGCCGAATTCGTCCAAATCGACATCTTCTTCCTCCACTTCTTCGGCTTCGCGGTACACGTCTATTTCGTATCCCGTAAGCTGGCTTGCCAGCTTGATGTTCGAGCCGCCTTTGCCGATAGCCAAAGACACTTCGCTTGCTTTGAGGAATACTTCCGCATGTTTATCGGCTTCGCTCACTTTGATGGAAATGACCTTTGCGGGACTCAGTGCGCGGGTGATATACAACTGTATGTTGGTGGTATAGTTGATCACGTCGATGTTTTCGTTGCGCAATTCACGAACGATGCCGTGAATACGCGAGCCTTTCATCCCGACGCATGCGCCCACGGGGTCGATACGGTCGTCGTACGATTCGACGGCCACTTTGGCTTTTTCGCCCGGCAGGCGAACCACTTTCTTGATGGTGATCAATCCGTCGAAAATTTCGGGAACTTCCAGTTCGAACAAACGTTCGAGGAAAACGGGCGATGTTCTCGACAGGATGATCAAAGGATTGTTGTTCTTCATCTCCACACGCAAAACAACGGCGCGAATGGAGTCGCCTTTGCGGTAATGATCCGAAGGAATCTGTTCGTTTTTCGGGATGATTAGCTCGTTGCCGTCATCGTCCAACACCAAAATTTCGCGTTTCCACACTTGATATACCTCGCCGGTGATGATGTCGCCGATGCGGTCTTTATATTTGGCGTAAATATTCCCTTTCTCCAATTCCATGATGCGCGACGAAAGGTTTTGACGCAATGCCAATATCGAACGGCGTCCGAAATCGACCATCTTCACTTCGTCGGTCACTTCTTCGCCAACTTCGTAATCGTCGTCGATTTTTTTCGCTTCCGTAAGGGGAATTTGGAGGTTGGGGTCCGATAAATCTTCATCGGCAACCACTTCGCGATTACGCCATATTTCAAAGTCACCTTTATCGATATTGATGATGATATCGAAATTTTCGTCCGTACCGTATTTTTTGGCCAGCGTACTGCGAAAAACATCTTCGAGCACGCTCATCATGGTGGCCCGGTCGATGTTTTTCAATTCCTTAAACTCGGCAAAGGTGTCCAATAATCTTAAATTTTCCATCGTCTGAAAATGACTAAAAAGTGATCGTAACTTTGGTTGCTTTTATATCGTTGAAACTTAACGTAACGGTTTGCATCACGGTTTTCGGCCGCTTCTGTCCCGCTTCCTTGATTTTTGTCTGTATTTCGAGCACAATGCCGTTATCATCGACAAGCTGTAACAATCCGTTGATTTTTTGCCCGTCTTTTTTGACCACATCTACCATTCGTCCACAATTTTTACGGTATTGCTCGATAACTTTGAACGGCCCCGTAAGCCCGGGCGATGAAACTTCCAACTCGAAATCTTCTTTCTCGCGATCCAAAGCGTTTTCGATGGCGCGGCTGATATTTACGCACTCCTCGATGGTGATGCCTTCGGGTTTGTCGACTTCCACGGATATCTTGTCGGATGCATCCACCTTCACATCAACAATGAAAACGGATGTTCCTTCAATAACGGACAAAACAATGTTTTTGACTATATCCTTCGAAATCATGCTTTTAAAATACAAAAGAAGGGGGATTTATGTCCCCCTCCGCCTTCTTTTAACAAAAATCCGCGCAAATGTAATACATTTTCACGGAAATACAAATTT
>JAVBRP010000077.1:0-3873 GCA_031547815.1 Bacteroidales bacterium
GAACGTAACCGAATTCCGCAAACTGAACGAAGCGGTCGTTCGCAACGCGCGCCGAAACATCGAAACATACGAACAGCAAAAATCGTTTATCGGACACGCCTCGCACGAGTTGCAAACGCCGTTGGCCGCTTCCGTCAACCGATTGGAAATGTTGTCGGAAGACCCGCAACTCACCGAAACCCAATTAGGCGAAGTGCTGAAAGTGAAACATTCGCTCGACCAACTCGTCAAACTCAATAAAACGCTGCTGCTGCTCACCAAGATCGAGAACAACCAATTTCCCGACAAGAAGGAAATACCGGTGAACAACCTGATCAAAAAACTGACGGACGATTATTCGGAAGTGTACGCGGGGCGCAACATTTCGGTGTCGATACGTCGGGAAGCCGACCCGAAAATATGCATGAACGATGCGCTTGCCACGGTGCTGTTCGGCAATCTGCTGAAAAACGCTTACGTACACAATCGTGTCGGCGGCTCCGTCGACATTCTCGTCACAGTTTCGCGTGTTTCGATCGCCAACACCGGCGCCCCGGAAGCATTGGACGCAACCGCCGTTTTCAATCGGTTTTATCGGGGCGCAAAAACAGAAGGCTCCACCGGGCTTGGGCTTGCGCTTTGCAAATCGGTCTGCAACCTCTACAATATGAACATCCGATATGAATTCTCCGGCGAAAAACACATTTTTACCGTCTTTTTCTGATGGTTGTTAACGTATTCTTTTTAGTGCAAAGTGTTGATTATTATTGTGATGGCATACTGCATTCTTAAATCCCCCGTTAGGAATGAAGCCGAAATAACAGTCCCCTTTTTCCCGCTGATTTCGCTGATTTTTTTCTGAGATGGTCTGCGAAATCTGCGGGACATACAACATAATTGATCGTGTCGGAAACCGGGAATTTGATTTTGACCGCATTCCTGATGGTTCAAGTTTGTTTCGTCGGGATTCTTTTTTTGATATTTCCGCCATTCTGACTATTTTTGACCGGCAAATCCATCAATTATCTCTTATCGATCATGATGTCCGAAGATTTTCTGCATTACATCTGGCAGCATCGGCTGTTTCTGCCGGAAGGCAACCGAACGACGGAGGGTGAGCTTGTGGAGCCTGTTGATCCGGGGGTGCCGAACATTCATGCGGGGCCTGATTTTACGGATGCGCGCGTTCGCATCGGCGACACGCTGTGGGCGGGCTGTGTGGAAATCCATTTGCGTTCGTCCGATTGGGAACGGCACGGGCATCACAACGATCCCGCATACAACAATGTGGTGCTGCACGCGGTATACGGACACGATGCCGACACGTTCAACGCCCGTCGGCAAAAGGTTCCGATAATGGAGCTGCACTTCGACGCCCGTTATCTCGACAATTATCGCAGGTTGATTTCCGAAAAGGATTATATTGCCTGCCGGGATCAATTGAGCGCCATCGGCGAATTCGACCGGATGCATTGGCTGGAACGTTTGGCGGTGGAGCGCCTCGAACGGAAATCGGATGCGATCATGCAAACGTACGCCGCCACGGGCAATAATTGGGAAGAAACGCTTTATCGCCGGTTGGCGCGCAACTTCGGTTTCAGCCTCAACGCATTGCCGTTCGAAACGCTTGCAGGCTCGTTGCCGCTCGGCATTCTGTCGAAACATCGCGACAATCGGCTGCAAACGGAATCGCTGCTGTTCGGGCAGGCGGGAATGCTCGACGACGAG
Source organism: Bacteroidales bacterium (assembly GCA_031547815.1). Lineage (GTDB taxonomy): Bacteria > Bacteroidota > Bacteroidia > Bacteroidales > UBA4181 > JAIRLS01. The sequence goes on from JAVBRP010000077.1 coordinate 1,708, forward strand.
AATGCCGTCGACGCATACGCCGCGGAATTACGCAAAGAATACCTGTTCCTGCAAAAGAAATACCGGCTGAAGCCGATCGACCGATTTTTGTGGAAATTCCTGCGGTTGCGTCCCGTCAATTTCCCGACGTTGCGCATCGCGCAGTTTGCCGAACTGATCCGCCGCAACGACCGTCTGTTCTCGCAAATCATCGATGCCGAAACTCCGGAAAGTTTGGAAACGATATTCGATATAAAAGCGTCCGAATATTGGGATACGCATTACGTGTTCGGCAAAAGCTCGCCGACGCGCACCAAATCGTTCGGAAAAACCGCTTTCCGCGCCGTATTGATCAACACCGTCGCACCGTTTCTTTTTGTATACGGCAAAGCGCGGGGAAAAGAAGATTTTTGCGCGCGCGCCCTGCGGCTTCTCGAAAACCTCCCTCCCGAAAAAAACGCAATCCTCGCCCGATGGGAAAAAGCGGGAATGCGCAACGGCGATGCGTCCGCTTCGCAAGCGTTGCTGCAACTCACCAGCGAGTATTGCAAGCCCAAACGATGTCTGCATTGCGTCATCGGAAACAAAATCGTCAGAAATAACATCTCGGCCGATGCGCGTAATTGATTCCGTTTTTCCCGATCGCAAGGTTATTCGTTTGGAAGAAGCCGCGTCGACCAACTCGTACCTGCTGCAATTGTCCGCGAAGCAAAACCTGCCCGAAGGCACGGCAGTTGTGGCCGACAATCAAACCCGCGGACGCGGACAAGGCGATAATTCTTGGGAAAGCGCACCGGGACGGAATCTCACGTTTTCGATCATCCTGTATCCGCGAACGGTGAAAGGCGCCGACCAGTTTTTGCTGTCGAAAACAGCGGCATTGGCCGTGCGCGACTTCGCGGTGCGGCGTGTTTCGGACGTTTCGGTCAAATGGCCGAACGATGTGTATGTCGGCGAACGGAAAATTGCCGGTATTTTGATCGAGAACTTTATCGAAGGCGCTTATCTCACCAGATCGGTTATCGGTATCGGACTGAACGTCAATCAGGAAGAATTTCACGGCGACGCTCCCAATCCCGTTTCGTTGCGGCAACTTACAGGCTGTGTTTACGATTTGGCGGCTTGTTTGGAAGAGCTTGTCGAAAGCATCGCCGATCGTTACGGTATGATCGCCGGCCGACGAGACCAACTTCATACGGATTACCTGCAATACTTGTATCGTGCGGGAAAATTATGCAAGTACGCCGCCGACGGAGAAATCTTCGAAGCCGTCGTCACAGGCGTCAATAAATACGGCATGATCGAAATGACGACCTCCGAAAACAAACGAAAAACATTCGCTTTTAAGGAAGTAAGGTTTTTGTAGCTTGCTCGATTCGGGAACAATTGATTTTTTTTGCTGTAACTTATACTCAATTTTTTATAGTTTTGCTCTTTCCGGCGGGAGATAAAAAATCGCATCATGCATTTCTCGAAAAGTAACGATCGGCAAACATTCAAACGCATGTACGAAACCAATGTTTCGGCATTGGTGCGTTTTGCACAACGATACACGCCGGCGGATGTTGCGGAAGACATTGTTCAGGATGTATTTCTGGAACTTTGGAAAAATGAAAAGACGCTCGACGAAGCGTCGGCTCGTTACTATTTGTTTACCTCGGTACGAAACAGGTGCATCAATCACTTGAACAAGGAACAAACCAAAGAATCGTTTGCCGACAAGGCAGTATTCGAAATACAACAACACGGGCTTGCTTATTTCGATTCGCCGGATAAGTTGATCATTGAAAGAGAAGAACTGCAACAAGTTTATGATCGGATAGAAGAACTGCCCGAAAAATGTCGCCGAATATTTAAACTTTCTTACTTCGAAGATAAAAAAAGCATCGAAATTGCAGAACTGATGAATCTTTCCATCCGCACGGTGGAACACCAACTGTACCTCGGCTTGAAAACATTGCGGGAACGGCTGAGGAGGAAGTAGATTGTAATATGTGCATCGATTACCGGCACATCACACACAACAACATGAATTACAACCAAAAACAACAAATATCAATATTCTTTTAAGTAAATTTGGCGACATGTTTGTATTAAAAGTATGGAATCACCCGAAATCGATCAAAACAGCATGTCGTCCGTTCCGGAAAACATCATTGTTAAATACCTGCAAGGCGCCGCCGATGT
>JAVBRP010000132.1:0-5065 GCA_031547815.1 Bacteroidales bacterium
TTCGATGCGTTGCGGCAATTCCTTCAAAACCTTGTCGCACCACGTTTCTTCGGCGGCTTCGTCGTCGGCAACGACCGACAGTTTCACGTAGCCTTTTTTGCCGGCGTTCTTCTCGGGCAGATGTTGGTAAAAATCCGTGTATGCCTCGGTCATGGCCGATGTCAGCGTATGCAAATACGCGGCGCCGGCTGCATCCTCTTCGCCTTCGGTAAAGGCAGAACGCATTTGCGCCACGGCCTCGCGGAAGAACGCATTGTTGAACGCGATGACTTCGGGAGCGCTGCGCCAGTTGTTATCCAGGTTTTTCACCGCGACGTACGGCGAACCCAAGTCGGCCTCCACCTGCTCCGAAAGGATTTTCCAGTCGGTGTTGCGCCAACGGTAGATGGACTGCTTCACGTCGCCCACGATCCAGTCGGGATAGCCCGAAGCCAAACTGTCGGCAACGAGCGGGCGGAAATTGTCCCACTGCACGGCCGATGTATCCTGAAACTCGTCGATCATGAAATGATTGTAGAAGCTGCCCGTGCGCTCGTACACAAACGGCGCGTCGGAACCGGCGATGATCGTTTTCAGGAATCCCGATGCCTCGGAAAGCAGAAAAAGATTCTGTCCGCGCGTATATTCGTTCACGTAGCGCATCAGGTCGCACAGCACGCCCAGCACGTTGATCTGTTTCAGAATCGAAACCGCCGTTGCTGTTTTGCGGGCGTTTTCGGCGTAAAATGTCACCGCTTCGCGCAAAGCCTCCTCCAATCCCGCATGATACGCCGCCTCGATGTCGCTTTTTCGGGGCGACGATTTGCCGTACCAACCGCCTATATCCTCTGCGGCGCGCAGGACGTATGTATTCGGCGCGGGGTCCTTCCGATCGGCCAATTTTTGAAAGTATCCGCCCACGCCTTTCGCCTTTTGCGTGAAATCATCCGCCGTCAAGCCGAAGTCGGCCATCACCGTCAAGGCCCGTCGGCCCGTCGCTTGAAGCCGGTCGGTATCATCGTCGATCAGATTTTGCAGCTTCGCGCGAAAGCGTTCCAGACTTTCCTTGTCGGTAGTTTCCTTCAGCAAATCGGGTTCGATATTCTGCAACTCTTCGCTGAAAATCTCGTTCCCGAGCTTCAACACATCCGATTTGAAATTCCACGACTTGCCTTCGTCGATCTTTCGTTTGGCCCAATCCACCAGCCAATCTTTCAGGAAATCGTTCTTGTCGAGATCGTCCAGCATCAAATCGGTCGACTCGTCCAGCACCGTCGCTTGGTCGAGTTCCACGTTGTAGCCCGAGTAAAGCCCCATTTCGCGGGCAAACGAACGGATCACCTTCTGGAAAAAGCTGTCGATGGTGACCACCGAAAAATGCGAATAATCGTGCAGCAGATGCGCCAACACTTTTTCGGCCGTGCCGGGAAGTTCCGTTTCCCGCAATCCCGTTTCTCGCGCTATTTCGCCGATGTAAGTCTCGTCTTCGCGATTCGCCATGCGGTGCAATTCGCGCACGATACGGGTTTTCATTTCCTCGGTGGCTTTGTTGGTGAAAGTCACCGCAAGGATACGCCGGTGGTAATCGGGGCTTTTCAGCAACAGCTTGATGTATTCCTTACTCAGCGTATAGGTTTTACCCGAGCCGGCTGATGCGCGATATATGGTGAGCTTGCTGATGGTTGTCGATTTTAAAGTTTTATGCAAAGAAGCTGTGCAAAAGTCTCATTCGCGCTATTTTTACCCCCGACCCCTAAAGGGGAGTTACGGTATACCGCGCTTTGCGAAAGTCCCCTTTAGGGGAACCGCAGCCCTGAAAGGGCAAGCTCGACGAAGTCATTTAGGGGTTTTTGAACAGCCTCATCAATTTTTGACGACAAATGTAATAAAAATGTCGCCCGGCTCGAATAAAGTTTGTTCACTTTGTTTACTTTTGCGGCAACAATCGTCTCTGCACTCGGACATGCAAAAAATAAATCGTCCATGTTTTCACCCCGACCCTAAAGGGAGTTTCGGTAAGCCGGCACACCGAAACTCCCTTTAGGGTCGGGGTGAAAACAGAAAATGTGATATATATATATTGTATACCTCAATAAATCTCCGTGTGAAATCATTATCAAAAATCTCCGTATTGCTTATTTTATTCGGTATGACCCAATGTCAACAATCATCGCATCCCTCGAAGTGGAGCGACCAAATGGTGAACGACCGGTTCGAATCGGGCGAATTTTTTGGCGGGCTGCAAATCCGGCCCGATGAATCGATCAACCGCCGCGTTTTCGCCGAGCATTATTACGATCACAAAGTAACGTGGGACAAGGCTTTCGCGTTCCTGAAAAACACCGATTTCGCCCATGCGCCTTTGGGACGGGTCGATTTGGGCGATAACCTGTTTGCCACCGTGAGCGAGTATCTTCCGAAGGATCGGGAAGGCGCCCTTTTCGAAGCGCACCAAAAGTATATCGACATTCAATACGTTGTTTCGGGTAACGAATTGATGGATGTCGCACCCATGGAGAATGTGACCGTGACCAAGCCGTACAATCCGGAAAAGGACGTCGCTTTCGGTACGGTAACCGATTTTTCGGAAAGGAAGGCAAACCCCGAACGGTTCTTCATCTTTTTCCCCGGCGACGCGCATCGCCCGAATTTGAAAGACGGCAGCGACAGTACGGCGGTTCGCAAGGTGGTGGTGAAGGTGCCGGTGGAAAAGGCCGTAAAATGACAAACCCGCACTTGCCCGAGCGGTCAATTTTACCTGCGCGGGCAGGCAGTTTTATTTTCCCGGACAGCCGGATAAAATTTCACGCGCATGTACATATAGTTTCATACGTATGAAACTAAAAGTTTCATGCGTATGAAACTAAAAGTATCTAAGTATGAAACTGAATGTTTCATACGTATGAAACTTTATCCGCGTAAGTGCATAAAATAATATCATAAAGCAAAACCCGACAGTAATCTGTAACCAAATGAAAAACAAACTCTTTTTCGCTTTAGTCCCGGCATTTCTTCTTGTCGGAAATATTTCGGCCCAACAGGAAACCATCGATCTGTGGCCCGCCGGGAAAACGCCGAACGCCACAAAGGTCAAAACGGAGGACAAAATAGAAAATCAACGGCAGTTGGTTGTCGGCGCGCCGGCCATGTACGCGTATTTTCCGAGCGACGACTTGGCCAACGGCATGGCGGTGATCATCTGCCCCGGAGGCGGTTACGCCCGCGAAGCGATATACAAGGAAGGGCACGACATCGCGAAAATATTCAATACGATGGGCGTTGCGGCCTTTGTGTTGAAATATCGATTGCCGCAAGGCGCCAACGTGGCGCCCGAGCAATCGTACAAAGCGCCTTTGCAGGATGCGCAACGCGCCGTGAAGATCGTGCGGAGCCGCGCCGGAGAGTGGAAAATCAACCCCGACAAGATCGGCATTGCGGGATTTTCGGCCGGCGGGCATCTGGCCGCTTCGGCGGGAACGCTCTTCCGAAACGATTGGAGCAACATCGGCGATGCGATCGACCGCTCGTCCTGCCGCCCCGATTTCATGGTGCTGTTCTACCCGGTGATCAGCGCCGACCAATCGATCGGCTCGCACCGCGGATCGTTCAACAACCTGTTGGGCAAGAACGCCAACGACGAGCTTTTAACGCTGTTTTCGTGCGAAAAGCAAGTCACGCCCGAAACACCGCCCGCCATATTCATCCTTGCCGACGACGACAAGGCGGTCAATTCGAACAACAGCATCGTGCTGTATCAAGCGCTGAAAAACAACAAAGTTCCCGCCGCATTGCACATTTTCACGAAAGGCGGGCACGGTTTCGGACTGCCCGTCAAAGGCGAAGCCGTTATCTGGCCGCAACTGGTGAAGGATTGGCTGCGGGAAACGGTCGGGCTTTGAGTTTGCCTGCGGCGAGCTTGCAAGCTCGCCGCAGGTTTAAAGTTTGCGTCCGCGCCGAAAAATATCAATGCGTTGTTTTAGGAATAAAGACAAAATAAATTATTCATCAGACAGGATTAACATGATTTACAAGATTCAGAAAATCCTGTTAATCCTGTTAATCCTGTCCAAAGAAGATGAGAATTTTATTTTATCATTGTCCCTGACACCTCAAAAAAGAATTAACCCGTTTATCGAGTTACCTTTACTTTGTAATATGCTCCATTACAAAGGACATTGCCACTCCCTGCACAATCGCCTTCACCATTTTCACCCTGCGCCAACGCTTCCGCATTGGTCAGGGTAAAATCCCTGCTATCCGCATTCGTACCGTATTTCAAGTTCATGTTAACGGCCATTGCCGCGACTAATGCGACAAACAATACTCCTGCCCACCAAAATTTCAATCTTTTCATGTCTGTATGTATAAAATGGATTACAAAAATACACAAAAATTACTGTATTGGTAATGTTTGTAGAAAAAGTTTTTCGAAAAACAATAAGGTGTTACTTTTTTATGTAATTTTGTAAAACTTTACAAATTTTGTTAAAACCATAGTCATACACAACAAATCGGGTTCATCATGAAAAAAAGTACAGGATATTTGAAATGTACGGCAGTGTTGGCATTGATGGCTGCACTTGTCGCCTTAGGGGTTTGGGTAACGGAGATGTACCGTTCTTCCACTGTAAGTTGCATTAAGACAGTTGATAATTGTTTAGTTAAGGCAGCTGATGAGGAATTGAGGATACGCATGTTTTCACTGGGGGACAAATTCAAAACATGGATTGAACCCACCAATAATATATCAGAATATATAACAAAAACTATTCAATATGAGGATACCATTATATATGTTCGTGTTAGGCAGGATGACGTTACTGCAATGAATAAAATAAGGCAATTCTATTTTCAAGCAATTCAAGCATTAAACACAAAAAATGTAGACAGCATATTCAAACGCTGCATGGCGGAAAACTCCCTTCCCGTCAAGGCAAGCTATATAGAATATCTTGATCTGAAAAAGAATACCCTGATTGCAAGCAATGCGCCCGAAGGCAAACTTTCGGGTTATCTTGCCTCGAACGCGGATACGCTCGACATCATGAAAAGCATCGGGGTGCGGGCCTATGCGAAAGTTCCGCTT
>JAVBRP010000152.1:0-17286 GCA_031547815.1 Bacteroidales bacterium
CATTATCATGAATACATTTAAAGGAGCCGCAGAGAAAATGACTAATTACAGGTGGGTCATTTGCGCCATGCTTTTCTTTGCCACAACGATCAACTATCTCGACCGGCAGGTTTTGTCGTTGACGTGGGATGAATTTATCAAACCCGAATTTCATTGGGATGAAAACCATTACGGAACGATTACTTCATTCTTTTCCATATTTTATGCCATCTGTATGCTTTTTGCAGGTCGCTTTGTGGAATGGATGGGTACGAAAAAAGGATTCCTGTGGTCCATCGGCGTTTGGAGCGTAGGCGCCTGTCTCCACGCTGTTTGCGGAATTGTTACCGAAGCACAGGTCGGATTACACAGTGCTGCCGAATTAATGGCGGCTACGGGCGATACGGCGGTGGTGATCGCTACGGTCAGTATGTGGTGCTTTCTTGTGGCGCGAGGCATTCTTGCGCTCGGCGAAGCAGGGAACTTCCCCGCAGCCATTAAAGCGACGGCCGAATACTTTCCCAAGAAAGACCGCGCTTACGCCACGTCCATTTTTAATGCCGGCGCTTCCATCGGCGCACTTTTCGCTCCTTTGACCATTCCTCCGCTTGCGAAACATTTCGGTTGGGAAATGGCTTTTATCGTTATCGGGGTGTTAGGTTTTATCTGGATGGCGTTTTGGGTATTCGTTTATGACAAACCCGAAAAAAGCAAACATGTAAATGCGCTTGAACTTGAATATGTTGAACAGGACAAGTACGAAGTCACGGAAAAGCAAGCAGAAGAAGTTAAAGAGCCTAAAATTCCGTTCTTCAAATGTTTTACATACAAACAAACATGGGCGTTTGCTGCCGGGAAATTCATGACCGACGGCGTGTGGTGGTTTTTCCTGTTTTGGACACCTTCGTATTTGAATACGCAATTCGGAATCAAAACCTCCGAAGGTATCGGAATGGCGCTTATTTTTACGCTTTATGCCATTGTTACCGTTCTGTCGATTTATGGAGGTAAGTTACCGACCATATTCATCAATCGCAGCGGGCAAAACCCCTATGCTGCGCGGATGCGGGCCATGTTGATTTTTGCATTTTTCCCGCTGGTGGTACTCTTTGCCCAACCGCTCGGAATACACTTTGCCGATTTGGGCAAAAATGCCGCATGGATTCCCGTGTTGCTGATCTCTATCGGCTGTGCCGCACATCAGGCATGGAGCGCCAATCTATTTTCGACCATCGGCGATATGTTCCCCAAAGGAGCCATTGCAACCATCACCGGCATAGGCGGCATGGCGGGAGGTATCGGTTCCATGATCCTGCAAAAATCGGCGGGTAAGTTATTTGTCCATGCCGGAGAAACCAATATGACCTTTTTCGGTTTTGAAGGAAAACCGGCCGGATACTTTATCATTTTCTGTTTCTGCGCCGTTGCTTATCTGATCGGCTGGACCATCATGAAATCGTTGGTGCCCAAGTATAAACCGATTACCGATTTTTAGAAAATGAACTCTTCGATGTAAAAATAAGAACCCGTACCATGTGCGGGTTTTTATTTTTTTGCTTCGTATGACAAAATATTTATTTTTGTTGTTGCATGATTGCCCGGTTTAAAAAATGCCATCGACAATAACATATACGTTACCCGCAAAGGGCGATAAAAAGGCTTTCGACAAGTTGTTTATCGCTCTTTATCCGCGATTGACCGCATACGCCGGTTTGTTTCTCGAAAGGGAAGCTGCCGAGGATGTGGTGCAGGAGCTATTCGCATATCTTTGGGAAAATTCCGAAAAGCTGACCATTCATACATCAACGGAAGCCTATCTTTTCAAAGCGGTGTACCAACGTTGCCTGAATCAAATCAAACATCGAAAAGTCAAAGATGCGTACCACCGACAGATAGAGGAACGGTTGTCGGCTTTGGAACAACAGGCTTTTGACACCGATGCCAACGAATCGGTGCGAAAACTGTTCATGAGCGATCTCAAGCACGACATGCGTCAGGCGATTGACGAGTTGCCCGAACGTTGTCGCGAAGTGTTTATGCTGAGTTATATTTACCAACTCAAAAATAAAGAAATTGCCGAGGTACTGGATATTTCGGTGAACACGGTGGAAAATCATATTGCCGGCGCATTGAAAGCGCTGCGCACGAAATTGAAAAAGTACATGTTTCTGTCGGGGCTGTTTTTGACGGTATAAGTTTTGACGCAACCGAAAAAATGATTCAAATTTTCAAAAAAGTGAAAAATATATGTTACATTTGCAACATGAGTAAGAAAAACGGAAATATAGACAAGGGGCGTAAAGTCGGCTTTGACAAAGAATATGAAGAAATCATAAAAAAATCTTCAAGTCGCACTGTCGTTGTCAAAATCGAATGGCAAAAAGACGGTGATTTTTTTGAAAAATTGACCATGTACGACGATTCATATCTCCCTGTTCAAACTTTGGGCGGGACTACATTATTAACTTCTTAAAAGATGCCGAATTGGAGTGAGGTTATTGTTGAAATTCAACAAGAACAACATAATAATCCTAATATCAATCCGTTAGATGTCGTAAGGCGAAGGTATCTTCGTCGAGTTTATGAAATTACAGGAAGAAACACTATTGCTTATTACTCCGGATGGTTACAAAAACCTCAAGTGTCAGGAACAGCCGTAAATGATAAAGATAAGTCCGGTTTTATGTTAACAATACATAAACTTGACAGAAGTAAGGGGTTGGATTTAATATTGCATACCCCGGGAGGCGATATCGCAGCAACCGAATCGCTTGTCGATTATCTTTATGCAATGTTTGAGAAAGACATAAGGGTTATTGTTCCTCAAATTTCCATGTCGGCAGGAACGATGATTGCTTTTGCATCAAAGGAGATCGTAATGGGAAAACATTCCAATTTAGGCCCCATAGATCCGCAAATGGGAGGATTGGCATGTCAAGCAGTGTTAAATGAATTTCAACAAGCAAAAAACGATATCCGACAAAACCCTCATTCTGCGGCTCTTTGGCAAGTAATTATCGGAAAATATCATCCGACATTGTTAGGCGCCTGCCAACAAGCAATTGAATGGTCCGAAGAGATGGTTTTTAAATGGCTGAAAAACAATATGTGCAATGGCGATGAAAAACGAGTGAAAGAAATAGTAAAAACATTCGCGAGCCATACAAAGCAAAAAACACATGCTCGGCACATATCTAAAAATGAATGTAAGGAAATCGGGTTAAATATCACAAACCTTGAAGAAGATCAGGAACTTCAAGATGCAGTTTTGACCACCCACCATGCTTTTATGCATACATTTACCAACACATATTCCGTAAAAATTATTGAAAATCACGACGGTGTTGCATACGTCGAACAATATGCTCCCTCGGCAAGCCAAATAAAATAACCCGCACATTCTTTGCAGGTTACAACCCTTCAAAAATAATCCGTAAAAAATCAAAAATCAAATAGTGGTTTTTGACTTTTCGGTTGTCACTACGGTATATGGATCATCCGAATAATATACCGCCCTTTGACGAAAGTCTGATCGTCCGGCACTTCAATAACGAATGTTCGCCGGAGGAAGATGTCGCCTTGCTGTCGTGGATCGACGCATCGAATGATCATCTCGAAACATATCTCAAGATGAAACAATTGTGGGCGCTTCGCCGGGTCGATTACTACGCTTCGGATACGGAGTTGAGACGAGCGCTCGGCAAAACGAACGAAAAGATCCGGAGAATCGAGCAACGCCGCCGCCGGGCAACATTTGTTCGAATCGGTCGCTATGCCGCCGTTTTCGTGCTTCTTTTGGGCGGATTTTTGATATATCGATTCGGTATCCGACAAGAAACGCCCGAAAAATTAATCACCGTGGCTGTTGCCGACAACGAAGCGGTGCGTATCGTCATGCTGCCCGACAGTTCCAAAGTGTGGCTCAACGAAAACACCTCCCTTTCCTATCCCGAAGCCTTTACGCAACGTTCGGTCAGCATAAGCGGCGAAGCGTTCTTTGAAGTGAAGCACGATTCCGAACGGCCTTTTACGGTGGATGCGGGCGCCTTGCATGTGCGTGTGCTCGGTACTTCATTCAACATCAAAGCCCGACCGGCTGAAGGAATGATACAAACGACACTGACGGCGGGGAAAGTTGCGTTGTATGACCGCGACGCCTTGCTCGCATCGTTGCTTCCGGGGCAACAAGCTGCTTTCGATTGTTACAACCGGCATTTGGATGTTCGCGCCGTAAACATCGACTTGTATACCTCATGGCGAACGGGTTTGATCATGTTCGACCGGGCGTATTTGTCGGATATTCTGAAAAGTATGGAGGAAGCGTACAATGTACGGATCGCATACAATTCGCATCAAACGGTGAAGAACCGGTACAATTTCGTTTTCCGCAAAAACCAACCGATCGAAACTGTATTGGAAATGTTGCAATTTGTGGCTCCGATCAGTTACAAGAAAAATAATAACGATATATATATCAACGAAAAATAGAAAGCCTATGTAACATCCCGTTAAAACCGCAAAAAACCGGAAAAATGCTTCCAACATCTTTCCGGTCAATCAATTTAATCATCAAAACCGCAAAGTAATAACAATTAAAAATCAAACAAATGTATGAAAAAATTTTGTTTTGAATCGATGATTCCTCATCGACATGTATTAATTAAGATTTCGCTTATGTCAAGATTTTGTATTTTATTTTTGCTTGCCGGGATGCTGACCGTATTCGCCAAGGATTCTTATGCCCAAAAGGTCAGAATTTCGTTGGAAATGAGTAATACGCCGCTCGGAAAAGTAATCAACGAAATCAAAAACCAAACTGAATTTGAGTTTGCATACGATTCCGATTTGGAGTCGATCACTTTCAAAAAAGTATCGATCAAGGCTTCCGACGAAAATATCGAACAGGTGATGAATTCGGTGCTGGCCGGAACGGGCGTCACTTATCGGGTCATCGACCGGATCATTCTCCTGTCGAAAAATGAAATGATCACCACCGCAAGCGCAGCACGGCAAGGCATCACCATTCGCGGGGTCGTTACCGACGAGAGCGGCGAACCGATGCCGGGCGTGAACGTGCTGGTGAAAGGCACCACAAGCGGCGTGGTTACCGGCGTCGACGGCCGGTACAGCATCGGCGGGCTGAGCAACGGCAATGTTCTCGTCTTCTCGTTTATCGGATATGCCGTTCAGGAAGTGATTGTAGACGGGCAGCAGACGGTGAACATCACACTTGTCGAATCGAGCCAAGAGATAGAAGAAGTGGTGGTGACCGCATTGGGTATCCGGCGCGAAGAAAAAGCGCTGGGATATGCGGTGCAAAAAGTTTCGGGCAACACCCTGCAAACGGTGAAAGGCGTGGATGTGGGAACTTCGCTCACCGGTAAAGTGTCGGGGTTGTTGGTGAAAAATGAAACCGATTTTATGGCTGCACCATCCATTCAAATACGCGGTGAAAGCCCGTTGATCGTTGTGGACGGCGTTGCATACGAGAATGTGACCTTACGCGAAATACCTTCCGATGACATCGAAAGCATCAGTGTACTGAAAGGAGCGACGGCATCGGCATTGTACGGATTCAGAGGTTCGAACGGAGCGATCATGATCACCACCAAATCGGGCGCCAAGAAAAGAGGCTTGACCGTTTCGGTAAACAGCAGCACGATGTTCAATGCCGGATTTCTGGCAATCCCCGAACAACAATCCATGTACGGGCGCGTGATCATGACCGGCAATACATACGACAGAGGCGCAAACGGCTCGTGGGGCGTACCTATGGACGGGCGCGAAGTGATACAATGGGATCCTGTTTCGAAATCGTTGCAGCCGATGCCTTACTTGCCCGTCGGAAAAGATAACTTTAAGAATTTCCTTGAACCCGGCTTTGTGTTGAACAACAATGTCAGCGTAACGCAACAGGGCGAATACGGGAATTTCCGCGCTTCGGCAACGTGGGTGGATAATAAAGGACAGTATCCCAACTCGAAATACGACAGGATCACCTATAGCATTTCGGGCGAGATGAAGTCCAACAGATTTTCGTTAGCCTCCAATTTTTCGTACAACAAGAATATTTCGCCCAATATGGGTTCGAACAGCTACCGCGGATACGATCCCATGTACGGTTTGCTGATATGGGGTTCGCCCGATTTCGATGTACGCCGATATAAAGATTACTGGTTGGTAGAAAATGAATCGCAGAACAACAGTTACACGGGCGGAGCGAATAATCCGTATTTCGATCGTTACCAGCGCCGTAATCCTTACAACAAAGACGTATTTAACGGCATGGTGTCTATGAATTACGAAATCATGCCGTGGTTGAAGGCAACGTTGCGCAGCGGGTTCGACAGTTACAGCACAAAACAGGAAGCCATTGTTTCAAAAGGTTCTAATACGGGTATGGGAACACTGCAACTGATCCCCGGCGGGACCGAAATTTGGGGCGAATCGGCAAAAGGTTCGTACAACCTCGGTATCAGCCGCGGCTACAGTCTCAACAACGATTTCCTGTTGACCGGCAATAAGACCATTCAAGATTTCACCATCGATGCCATGGTCGGGGGAACCATTTATTATATGCAAAATGAAGGTATCGAGGCGCGTACGCAAGGAGGGTTGACCATTCCCGCGTTCTATTCGCTGAAAGCATCGGTTAATAAAGTGGAGGCTTTGTCGAATAAGTACCGCAGGCAGGTGAACTCTGTGTACGGACGGTTGGCATTGGCGTGGAGAAGTATGGTTTATGTAGATGCAACCCTTCGCAACGATTGGAGTTCAACGCTTCCCGAATCGACCCGATCGTATCTGTACCCGTCGGTAGCGGGCAGTTTCATTGTGTCGGAAGCGCTTCCGCAAACCGATTGGCTGTCTATGTGGAAATTGCGCGGTTCGTGGACCAGATCGAAGACGCCGGCCGGCATTTATGATATCAACAATACATTTTCCGTTACGAGCAACGCATGGGGAACATTAAGTTCGGCCACGTTCCCGACCACCGTTCGCGGCACCGATGTATTGCCGCAGTCTTTCGACTCTTTCGAAGCAGGTACTTTCATCAGTTTCTTCCAAAACAGGATATCGGTTGATGCGGCTTATTATACGAAACGCGGTTACGATTACCTGAAAAGCGCCGACATATCGCCGTCGTCAGGCTTCTCGAAAAAGCAACTCAATACCGACGAAGAGCAAATACGCAAAGGGTACGAATTGACCATCAACGTTACGCCCGTAAAAAGCTACGACTGGCAATGGGATATTTCGTTCAACTGGTCGCACTACGAACGTACGTTCAAAAAAGTCGACGAACTGTATACAACAGATGCCACACGCGATTGGGTTTATGACGGCGCACGCGTGGACGCTTATGTATACTACGATTATCAGAGAGATGAAACCGGCAACATCATTCACAACAGTTCCGGTCTCCCTCAGTTCTATCCTTTTACCTCGCTGCACGGATATGCCGATCCCGACGGCGTGTGGGGCGTGAATACCAACCTGCGGTTTAAAAACTGGAGCTTCGGAATGTCGGTTGACGGACGTATCGGCGGCATGACCCCGTCGGTAACCGAAACCTACATGTGGAATTCGGGCAATCATCCCAAGTCTCTGACCGAGGAACGTTATTTGGATGCCACGCAAGGCGGCGCCAACTATTTGAGCAAAGGAGTCAAGATAAAATCAGGTGAAGCCAAGTGGGATGCCGCCGGAAATTTGATTTCGGACACCCGCGTTTTAGAACCCAACGATACCAAAATTACCTACAAACAATACATACAAACCGTTCATCGCAGCGCTGTTTGGGATAATTGGAACGGCGGGTATCGACCGTTGGATCAATATTCGACCACGTTCTTCAAACTTCGGGAAATTTCGTTGACTTATAATGTTCCCGATCAAGTATCGAATTACATCCGGGCGCATAATGTTTCCATATCGTTCATTGCACAAAATGTATTTCTGTGGGCCAAAGATTTCAAATATTCCGACCCCGACGGCGGTTCGGAAAATTTCTCCGACCCGTCCATCCGTTACTTGGGTTTCAATCTGAAGCTCGACTTTTAAGTATCACCATTAAAACAAATGAATATGTTTGCATTTAATAAACACATCATAACGTCGGTGTTGATCGCTTCCGTAATCCTGTCGGGATGCATCGATTTCGATGACCTCAACACCAATCCCGATGCCTCCACCAAAGCATCGCCATCCATGATTTGCACCGGACTTCTTTTGCGCATCGCCAAATTCAACGGGAGAGATGCCAAAGCAATGGTCGACGACAATGCGCTGCCCAAATATATGGGCTATGCAAACGAAGGCCAAATGTCCGCACAATATAACAGTATCGGCGGAGCCGGTTTCGACTTGCTCACCGGCCTGCCCAATACGGTAATCATGGTCGAATACGCCGCAGGCAGCCCCATGGAAAACTCTTACAGGGGCATTGCCAAGTTTTACAGGGCTTATGTATTTTATCAGTTGTCGATGCAAATGGGCGACATCCCGTATACGGATACCGGAAAAGCGGCGACGGGAAATTACACCCCGGTTTACGATACACAGGAGTCGGTGATGAAAGGCGTTCTTGATGAACTTGCGGAAGCCGAACAATTTTTTGCCTCAGGCGTCAATTTCGACGGCGACCCCACCGCCCTTAAAGGAAATGCCGTACAATGGCGCAAAGCAGTCAATGCTTTCACGATTAAAGTATTGATGAGCTTGAGCAAAAAGGAAGGGGTGGCATCATTGAATATCAAAAATCGCTTTGCAAAGATTGTCACGGACGGAAACTTATTCGCCAACGCGCAAGACTTTTTCGGTGTGGAATACAGCAGTATTAACAGGCATCCGTTCTATTCGACCAGCAATTCGTTTCAGCTCCGTACCATCCTGAGTAATGTCGTGGTCGACAATCTGAAACGTTTGAACGACCGCCGTTTGTTCTATTACGGCGAACCCCGACCGGACGCCACCGCAGCAGCGCAAAGCAGTTTCGATTCCTACACCGGAGTAAATCCCGCCATGAAATATGCCGACATGAATACAGATCATACCGCCGGTAAGTTTTCCGCTTTGAATTTGAGGTATTTGAACGAAGAGGCAAGCGAGTCGTTCAGGCTTGTCACCTACGCCGAGCAACAACTGATTCTGGCCGAAGCAAGCGTATTGGGTTGGATACCCGCGGCAGGCGCCGAATCGTATTACAAAACGGGCGTGCAAGCGGCGCTTACCGTTTTGAAAGACAATACGAAAGCAACGGGCTACGCACACGAAATGCCGATAACCCAAGCGTATATCGACGGCTACTTCACCGGAGAAGCAGCATTCAAAACCGTTGCCGACGATCAACTGAAACAGATTTGGATGCAACGTTATTTGCTGAATTTCATGCAAAACGCGCAGTCGAGTTTCTTTGAATACCGCAGAACCGGCTATCCCGTTTTCCCGATAGACCCGAATACGAGCTTGAATACGAACAAGCCGGACGCTTTGCCTGTCAGATGGACGTATCCGAGTTCGGAGGCAAGTTACAATAAGGAAAATATGGAAGCAGCCCTTACGCGCCAATTCGGAAATACTTCCGACGACATCAATAATGTTATGTGGTTGTTGAAATAAAGCGCAAAATAAGTAGAAGCGCCCGTTAAGTTGATGATACCCGGCAGTTCGCAAAGCCTGTCGGGTATCTTTTCCGAAAAATTAAATCGAATTTTATGAAAAAGATAATCTTTGTACTCTGTACGGCCGCGCTGCTTCAGTCCTGCGCCACGTACTATTACTCGAAGCTCGGCCCGGCAGGTAATGCGGGCTTTAAGGACGAATACGGCGATTTTATATCGGGCAACGACAGTATTCTGATCGTATACAATTTCTTCGGCGAAAACGCACCGATGAAGATCGAGATCATCAACCGCTCCTCCGGGCCTGTTTATGTCGATTGGCAAAGATCGGCATTGGTGGTCAATGACCTTACGGTGAACTATCGCGGTGAAACGATCTTGATGAACGGCAACGTTCAAGCGAATATCGCCGCCGGCGACTATTCGGGTATTGCCGCAGGCTCTTTCGACGGCACGGCAACCATGCACAAGGATGCGAGTTTCGTCCCGCCGCATGCGAAAGATATACACGTGCCGGTGAAACTGAAAGGCTTCCCGTTCGACGCCGTCTCGAAAAACCGGTATCAAAAAACCAAGTTTGTCAAGAAGAACGGCGCAATCATCAACGTCAACACCGTGACCTTCGACCGGGCCGAAACGCCGCTCTTCCTGCGCAGCTACCTTACCGTGTATGCCGGCGACAAGCCGCAGGTGTTCGAACAAAGTTTCTACCTGACTGAACTGATCAAAACACACGTATCGCCGGCGAACTTTGAGGACAACCGATCGGCGCGCGGCGATTTCTTCTATGTGCAGGATATCAGAGGCGGCACGGCGAGCCGGGTTCTCGGCGTTGTTGTGCTCAATGCGGCAGCCGCGGCAATCGAAGTCCAACAAATGAAGAACCGGAGCAAGGAAAATTGATTTTGTGTATCTTCGCGAAATATTTGAGTTTAAAGTTTCAGGTTTGAAGTTTAAAGTTTCAGGTTTCGAATGCATTTGTTGTCCTCCCATTCATCATTCATCATTCTTCATTCTTCATTCTTCATTCTCTCCCGTCACTAATAATAAAAAAAATCTCATGAAAGCATTCATTTATTTATTCTCGGCGATTGCCTTGTTTACCTGTTGCACGGGCAACGCACAAAAAGAGTATGCGCGCGTGGTTACCCCCGGCGGAACGTGGGCATTGGTTTGGAACGACGAGTTCGACTATACGGGGCTTCCCGACAGTGCCCGATGGAGTTACGATACACGCGGAAACGCTTGGGGCTGGGGCAATAACGAAGCACAGTATTATACCGAAGCGGAAAAGAAAAACGCTTTCGTTGCGGACGGCATGTTGAAAATTACCGCTTTGAAAGAAAAAACCGAAGGTAAGGAATATTCGTCGGCGCGGTTGATCACCAAAGGGAAAGGCGATTGGCTGTACGGACGATTCGAAATCCGCGCGAAATTACCCACAGGGCGCGGAATGTGGCCCGCGATATGGATGCTGCCCACCGACAACGCATACGGCGGCTGGCCGAAAAGCGGCGAGATCGACATCATGGAAAATGTGGGTTACGATCCGGACACGATCGTGGGTTCGGCGCATACCGAGGCTTACAATCATGTGATCGGTACGCATAAAAATGCAAAGATTTATTGCCCGGATTCTTACAAAACATTTCATACATACACCTTGGAATGGGAACCGAACGAATATCGCCTTTATCTCGACAACAAGCATTATTTCACGTTCAGGAACGAAGGTACGGGAAGTGCGGCTTGGCCGTTCGACAAGCGGTTCCACCTTCTGCTCAACCTTGCGGTCGGCGGCAATTGGGGAGGTATGCACGGTATCGACGATTCGTTGTTCCCCCGTGTTTTCGAAATCGACTATGTGCGGGTTTACCGCAAGGAGAAATAACCAAAACGCCCCGACAAGATTTTCTTGCCGGGGCGTTTTACCTTTTGCCTCTTACCTCTAAATCCATTTCACCAGATTGAAATCCTGGCGATGCGGTAAAGCGGGATTTTTGGGGAACATGCGGATTCCGAAATCGAACGCGCCCGTTTTGAAAGGCAGCAACGTCACTTCGTAAATTGCCGTACGCCCGCTCACGCCTGCCAAACGGAATTCCTTGTGATCGTAAAGTTTGATCTGCCCGTTCTCCGACTGCATCTCCACCACCAAAAATTCCACTCCGATATCGTCGGGCGACAATTCGTTCAGGTCTACGGCCACTTCGCACTTGTACTCGCGGCCCACCATGATCTGTTCTTTCAGCACGTCGGGAGTTTTCACCGAGAGCACCTCGATGCTTTCCCAACTGCGGAATACTTTCTTTTTCCACGACGAAAGGTCTTTGGTCATTTCGTAATCGTTCTTGATCATTTCCGCTTTGCGCTTGTAGAGCGGCATGTAGTAACGATTCATGTAATCGTTGAACATGCGTGTGGTGGTGAAATTCGAAGCCACCTTGGCAATGGAGTTCTTGATGAAACGAATCCATCCCGTCGGCACATCTTCGTTGTCGCGGAAATAGTACAGCGGCGCGATTTCGTTTTCGATCAGGCCGTAAATCGTTTCGGCATCCAATTCGTCCTGCGCATCGTTATTGTCGTAAGCGGCCTCTTCGGGAAGCGCCCAGCCGGCATCCTTCGAATAACCTTCGGCCCACCATCCGTCCAGCACGCTGAAATGCAGCACGCCGTTCATCACAGCCTTTTCGCCGCTCGTACCCGATGCCTCCAACGGGCGCGTAGGCGTGTTGAGCCATACGTCGACGCCCGACACCAAGTGGCTTGCCAGCTCCATGTCGTAGTTTTGCAGGAACACGATCTTGCCCAGGAATTCGGGGCGTTTGGATATTTCCACGATCATCTTGATCAGGTCTTGCCCCGCCTTGTCGGCAGGATGCGCTTTTCCCGCAAAGATGAACTGCACGGGCATTTCGTTGTTGTTGACAATGCGCGCCAGTCGTCCGAGATTGCGGAACAACAGGTGCGCCCGTTTGTAGGTTGCGAAACGACGGGCAAAACCGATGGTCAATACGTTCCGGTTGAATTTCTCGGCTACCTCCACCAAATATTTCGGATTTTGATAGCGTTTGGCGATCGGGTTGCGCAGCCGCTCTTTCATGTAATCGATCATGTGCTGACGCTCGATGCTGCGCACGCGCCATATTTCCTTGTCGGGAACTTCATAGATCTTGTTCCACCGGTCCATCTGCAATTGGTGGTTGATGAAATCGGCGCCGAAATATTTTTCGTACAACCGTTTCCATTCGCCGGATGTCCATGTGGGAAAATGCACGCCGTTGGTGACGTATCCCACGTTCAATTCTTCGGGAATGTAGCCCGGCCACATCGGCGCGAATATTTCCTGGCTTACTTTTCCGTGCAGACGGCTCACTCCGTTGATTTCCTGCGAAAGATTGGCTGCCAGATAACTCATCGAGAAACGCTCGTTGACGTCGGAGGCGTTGAGCTTGCCCAATCCCATGAACTGTTCCCAGGATATTTTCAGTTTACCGGGATAATGCGATACGTACATGCGCATCATTCCTTCGGTGAACGAGTCGTGGCCTGCCGGAACGGGCGTATGCGTGGTGAACAGTGACGAGGAACGCACGATTTCGAGCGCTTCGGCAAAGGTCAGGTTGTTCAGGTGGATGTATTCGAACAGGCGTTCCACCCCTATGAAAGCGGCATGGCCTTCGTTGCAGTGGTACACGTCCGATTTTACGCCCATGGCGCGTAATGCGCGGATGCCGCCGATACCGAGCAGTATTTCCTGCTTGAAACGGTTTTCTTCGCCGCCGCCGTACAAGTGATGCGTGACCGAACGGTCGGGTTCGATATTATCTTCAAAGTCGGTATCCAGCAAATACAGATCGATGCGTCCTACCTGCACTTTCCAGATACGGGCATACAGCGTCCGTCCCGGGAATACGATGCTGATGGTTGTCCAGTTACCGTGCTCGTCGCGAATGGGGATCGCCGGAATCTTGGTAAAGTCCTGCGAATCGTGGAAAGCCATTTGCTCGCCGTGTGCCGATATCACTTGCTGGAAATACCCGTAGCGGTACAACAACCCTACTGCTGCCATGTTGACGTTCAAGTCGCTGGCTTCTTTCAGATAGTCGCCGGCCAAAATTCCCAAACCGCCCGAATATATTTTCAAGGAAGTATGCAGCCCGTATTCCATGCTGAAATAAGCGATTTTCGGATCTTTTCGCGAACCCTTTTCTTGCATGTATGCCACGAAACGCGCATGTACGCGATTCAGGTTGGCCATGAAAGCGGCGTTGCCTTCCAGGGCGACCAGCTTATCGTAGGGGATCAATCCGAGGAACACAACGGGATTTTTTCCGCTGTTTTTCCACGCTTTGGCGTCTATCGATTCGAAAAGCTCTCCGGCATCGTCGTTCCAGCACCACCACAGGTTGTTGGCCAGCTCCTCGAGCGCTTTCAAACTTTCGGGGATGTTTTTGTTGATCAACATCCGTTTCCATTTGGGAGCGTCAATGGATTGATATTTGTCCACCTGCGGAATGTCTTCGATAAGTTCCTTGCTCGGCGTGTATTGCGTTACCACTTCGCCGGCATCGCGCACAGCGATATCATACGCCTCTTTGTAATATACGATGAAGTTGGACCACAATGCGATGCGCGAAACCTCAAAGGCTTCTTGCCGGGCATTCGCTTCTCCGGCTTCGTCGAGTTGCGACACGTGCAACAGGGCGTCGGCAATTGTTTCGATTACCTCGACATCATTGGTGTCGGTGCGTTCGATAACGTGTACCGCGGTATTTTCGATCGGTCCCTTTTCTTTCACCCACAATCCGAACCCGGCCAAGGTGGTGGTGATGGTCGGCACGTGGAAAGCGACGCTTTCGAGCGGCGTGTATCCCCACGGCTCGTAGTACGAGGGGAATACGGTTAAATCCAAGCCGATCAGCAGTTGATAATACGTCATGTTGAAAATACCGTCGTCGCCGGTCAGATAGCAGGGAACAAAAATGATTTTTACGTTCTCCCCGGCGCCGTTGGTAAGCTCCGAATGCTTGATTTCCCGAAGAATGGGGTCGTAATCGGCATCGTGCAAATTATGTGTCAATATATTTCCGTCGGTATTTTTTTCGTCGGGGTTGGCAAGAATGCTTTGCAAATCCTTCCGCGGCCCGTAATGGTTGGCCGGAATGAAAACGAAAGCGATCACTTCGCGCCCCAATGCTTCTTTCTTTTTCAGTTCGCCCAACGACTTAATGAAAATATCGATGCCTTTATTTTTGAATTCGTAACGGCCGCTGATCCCGACAAACATCGGATTTTCGCTCACCTGCCCGAACAATGCTTTGGATATCTCTTTCATTTTGTCGCGGGCTTCTTTGCGACCTTTGGCATAATCCTCTTTTTGCGGCACAAACGAATCCTCGAAACCGTTGGGAGTAACCACGTCCGCGTCCTTATCCAAAAAGTGCGCGCATTCTTTTCCGGTGATCTCGCTCACCGTAGTGAAGCAATTGGCGTGGCGAGCCGACAGCTTTTCGAGCGAATGTTTTGCAACCACATTGAATTCGGCCGCTTTCATGTCCGGATTGTAGGTGGTCATCCCGCCGTACAGCGGCAATTGGTTGCCCGCAATGGAACGGCCCAATACTGTTGCGTGCGTGGTGAACACGGTGGCCACTTGCGGCGCGTTCATCCGCAGATACAACAAGCCGGTGCCCGTCATCCATTCGTGGAACTGCGCCAAAACGGTGTCGCGAATCGTCAAATTGAAACGGACATAGCTTTCGATCACTTTTCCGGCTGCGTACCCGAACAGCGCGGGTTCAATATAATCCCATTGTCCCGAAAGGGAATCGAGCTTATAAGTTTCCCAGAACTTCGAGAAAATGGCGTCTTTTTGGGGTGTGAACGACTGAAAATCGACAATCACGGCAATCGGGTTTCCGGCAATGTTCCAACGCCCGATACGGATATGCAAACCTTCTTCGCCGGCTTTGGCTTTCCATGATTTAAACAATTGAGGATCTTCCAAAAATTCGGGATTGTCCGATGTGTCGCGCCAAACATCCGGCCCGATCAATATATAATTGCTTTTATATTCATTGGCCAACGTTAAGGCTTTTGTGGAGATTACGGTGTGTATACCGCCTATTTTATTACAAATTTCCCAACTTGTTTCAAAAATGTAATCAGGTTTTAATAAGTTTATATCCATGATTGATATATTAAAATTAAAAGATTTATCTATAATTAACGTAAAAAAACTTTCAAAGTTACAAAAATCTTAAAGAAAAATCGGTTTCATCAAGACAATATTATGGTGCACAAATCGAATAAAAGATATTAATTTCAAATTGTCAGTCGATTATATAATGTTGAAAAGCCGATAGAAACCGGGCGAACAAACAAAGCAGCGCCTCCGGTTGTTTTAAATAACAAATCAGGACTAAAACATGTTTATCAATCTCCCGGAAACTTCCGGAAAGAGAGTAGTGATCGTCGGGGGCGGCTTTGCCGGTCTTACTTTGGCGAGAAAGCTCAACCGCAAATATTTTGATGTGGTGTTGCTCGATAAAAATAATTATCACCAATTCCAACCGTTGTTGTATCAAGTAGCTACGGCCGGATTGGAACCGAGCGCCATATCTTTTCCTTTTCGGAAAGTTTTTCAAAAACGCACAAATACGCATTTCCGCCTGTGCAAAGTGTTGTATGTCGATCCCGACCAACGGCAGATAGAAACAAGCGCCGGAACCGTCGCTTACGATTATCTGGTGATTGCCGCCGGTTGTACGAATAACTTTTTCGGCATGGAGCATGTGCAAATCGCTTCCATGCCGATGAAATCGCTGAGCGAGGCATTGGGCCTGCGCAACAATTTGCTGTGCATGTTCGAAAGAGCCATCTGTAACGGAAAATCGGAGGCTCTCAATATCGTCGTTGTCGGAGGCGGGCCTACGGGTGTCGAGATTTCGGGTGCGCTGGCCGAAATGAGGGATTATGTTTTGCCTAAGGATTATCCGGACATTAATTTTTCCGACACGCAGATCATTCTCGTGGAAGCCTTGCCGCGCCTGTTATCGGCCATGTCGGATCATGCTTCGGTAAAGGCGCGGGCATTTCTGGAAAAGATGGGCGTCAAAGTGATGCTCGACGTTGCCGTGAAAGATTATGCGGACGGGCGTATCCTGTTGAGCAACGGGCACACCATCGCCACGCAAACGGTGATATGGGCAAGCGGCGTCACGGCGAACTATATCGACGGATTGAATAGGCCCGAAAACACGGGGCGCGGCGGGCGGTTGAAGGCGGATGCGTATCATCGCGTGGAAGGCTTCGATCGGATTTTCGCCATCGGCGACGTTTGCCTGCAAACCGAAACAAAGTATCCGAACGGTCACCCGCAAATGGCGCAGGCGGCCATGCAGCAGGCGCGGAATCTGGCCGAAAATCTCCTGTCCGCCGAAAAAGGAAAGCCGATGAATGAATTTCGATATAACAATAAAGGCAGCATGGCAACCGTGGGACGCAACAAAGCGGTGGTCGACCTACCGCATCTTCGTCTGGCGGGCTTTTTCGCTTGGGTGATATGGATGTTTGTCCACCTGATGGCGATTCTCGGCGTGAAAAACAAAGTACTGACGCTGATCGACTGGACGTGGAGCTACCTGACATACAACCCTTCGCTGCGGTTGATCATTTC
>JAVBRP010000093.1:0-2727 GCA_031547815.1 Bacteroidales bacterium
TCGCATCGGATCGTCGCCTGCGGCCGCATAATCGTACCATCCGGCAACATTCAGCGTATCGTTGTCGCAATACATCTTGTTGTAGCGCGTCACCAAATAAAAATCTCTGAAACCGTTGGCGGGAATGTCGCCCACGTAAAGCCATCTCCCTTGGTATCCGCGGCCTTCGTTTGCCGGATCGGTTACGGTGTTGGTTTGGATGTCGATCAGTTTCACGCCCTTCATATCGATGCTGTCGATGTAAATCCATCCGTTGGCAGCCGGCATCAACGAACTTGTGTTGGTGATGCGGATGGGCCACATCACGGTGTCGTTGTAAGCATTTGCCACCGGCGAATCGGTGCTGATGATGAATTTTGGCGCATCGTCGTACAGGATGAATCCGGCTTGCGTATTCACCATTCCCGGCAGAGCGCTCGGACTTTTTTACGGTATCCGCACGTAAACAATTTTTTCGCCCGGTTCCGATCGCGGGGTCGGCCGCAACGTGAAGTATGGGCGCGCATCCCAGCCTTCGTCGGCTACTTGTCCGAGACCCGATGCCGGGTTATAATTGTTCGTGACGGGAAGATGCCAACGACTTTCCAAACCCAATTTCTTTTGTGTTCCTTGCAACTCGGGTACCGGATAAGGATAATTATAGTTTCTTCCGTAATACATTCGGTCGGCCGGATCGGAATTACCGAAAAAGTACACCGATCCGGGCAGCGCCGCCGATGTGCTCGGCACCAGTTCGTAACCGTACGGTATCGTATAGCTCATGCTGTCGGCATAGTACGGTTGCCGCAGTTCGTTGATGAAATCCGTATTGTCGTAACCCGCAACGCCGACGCTCAGTTTATAATCGAATACAATATCTTGGTAATCATAATCTGTGAAAACATATCGATGCGCTTGCGGCCCGTCGGTATCGTGCCACAGCGAAAATAACTGTACGCTTGCAGATTCCTTTTCGTAGTTTTGCGCTTGCGGATCGCAACTGTTGGTCGATATGCGCGGCGTGTATACTTGATCAGGTGTCAATGCGTCCATTTCGCAATGCGTCCAAAAATTCAATTGATACGATTTTTCCCATTGTTCGCCCGTAATCGTTTTCACAACCCAACGCGAACGAATGGTGATTTCGTCGTTGACCGTGAAAGGGCTTGCACTGCGATCGATTTCCACATACGCGCTGTCTTCGGCGGCGTTGGCGTATTTGACCGGTAAAGTTCCGGCGGCGTATGCCACGGGATCGTTTTGGTGATACAGTTCGTATATCGTTTCGGAATGTTTGAATCGGGCCGAATCCATGTTCCCCATGGTGGCGTACAGATATTCCCATTGGACACCGGCTGCGGGAGTACAATCGGCGTTGTAATGCGTAACATTTATGCCCACTTTTATTTTGTACTCGATTTCGAGTATATCGTTGTGGTAAAAACGATCGAGCTTGATGGTCGCGGTGTTTACCGCTTCGTTGGCATCGATACCGTCATCGTTCGAATCGCCTTTGCCGTAATTGATCCGCTTGACGGTGAGCGATTGCAGATTGACGCCTGCATCGATCTGACATTTGATGTATACTTCGGGGTATGTCTTCTTGTAGAATTTATGTGTGACGCCTCGGTTGGTGACGAAATCGACCGTGTAGAAAATATTATTTTTTGAGGAAGGAAGCGTGCTGCAATCACCCTTGATGGTAAATTCCACTTTGCTGTTCTTCGAAAAGTATGCTTCGGTGACGGTGTTATACGGAATTTCGATAGCGTAAACATCACCGCCCGAATTGGTGATCGGCAGCGAAAGGGGAGCGGAGCCGGTGGAATTGATAATCCTCGCCGCGTCCAATAATACGTTTGGTGTGGAGTGAAACGTGATAATTACCTTACTATCGGTTCCCCCGCCGTTGCCGCCGAACCAGTTTTGCTTGTCGTACATGGAGAAAACGGTGGTAAGATTCCCCAACTCGAACGATAATGTTTTGGTTTGGCTGTTGAGAATATCGATACGGGCCACGTCGGTAGTCATCAATTCCGGCATGTAGCTCAGGTTGGGCGGCGATCCCGCCAACGCGGTTCCGTCGTTTCGGTAGGTATTGAAATATGCGTTGCCGATGCTTCCCGCTTTTGCCGGTTGACGGCATACATCGGTATACGTTATTTTGCCGCTTTCCACATAACAGAAATATCCGCCCGCCAGCATATCGGCAGTGGCTGCGGTGTAGCGCTCCAGCGGATGACGCCGCACGGGGTAGGTGATGGTTGCTTTTTCTCCTTCCGGGATCACCAAATTCGTGATTGTCAGCGATCGGGCATTTTGCACTGCGGAAATCGGATCATATTCGGTTGTTCCGCCCGTCACCGTCACGGTCACTTCGTCGGTGTTGAACCATTCGTTTTCGCCGTGTACCGCAAAAGGAACTTCAATGTAATATGCATCGGCCTTGCCCGTGTTTTCCAATGTCATTACAAAAAGGTTGGGAGTTCCGCTCACGGCAGTGCCTTTCACACCGTTTTCGTAAATTTGAACGGGCGACGAAAGTGTCCGTACCAATATCGGTTTACCTTTTTCTTCGAAAATCGATAGATAACCGCTTAACGTAGCAGCGGGATTTTGGCAAGCCCAACTTGCCGAAAGGGTTTCGGTTGTCGGCGGGCACACCATGACCGAGGGGCTGCGGTACTGAAATTGGATGACGATCTCTCCGTCATTTTTGTCGAGCACATTGTTTTTATTGCCGATCAA
>JAVBRP010000099.1:0-18805 GCA_031547815.1 Bacteroidales bacterium
TTCCTGGACAACATCTTCGGCCTCGTCCGTCCGCTTGGTAAAAGCCAAGGCAAAGCGATACAGCTTCGGCCGCAGATGTGCCATTAATTGATTAAAAGAGGTCTTGTCCATTCACTTACAACAGTTTGCCTTGGCTTTTGAGATTCGTTACAACGCTTTTCCAAAATGAAGACGATGCAAAATACAAATTGTTACACGAAGATGGTACATTTTTTGTGAAAACATTTTTGTAGATAATTTGTATTATCATTAACTGTATCTTTGTCTCAAAATTTAATTGCGTTGCATGACGAAATTTTATCTATCTATATTTATTGTCGTTTTCCTTTTTTCCTTTGACTGCCTTGCTATCAATGTTACGGGGACAGTAACAGACCTGTCGGGCGTACCGGTATCCGGCGCTATGGTAAGGTTTGCTGATCCAAAGGGTTCCTCGAGGTCATATAGTGCATATACCAATAGCTCTGGTCAGTATACTATTGACGAAACCACTTCTGCCGAAATTACCCCGGCTAACCCAACCTCGTTATATTGCTACCCGAATCCATTCAACAGGCAAACGGTGATCTCATTCCACCTCGGCCAGAAACAACGTGCTGAAGTAGCTATATACAATGCCGTGGGCCAAAAAATAAGGGTAATTGCCGATAGTGATTTTGAGGAAGGACGCCACCAAATAGTATGGGACGGTTTATCGAGCCAGGGAACACCAGTATCGCCAGGGTTATATATCTGTAACCTGCAAACCAAAATGGACAGGTCGGCATTTAAAATGATTGTGTTAGGCGGCGAGAATATTGCAACACCTGTCTGGCCATCCGGCGAGGAGACCTCTATTTCGAAATCGATCAAAGCTACCCAGTTGTACACTGCGTATGTTTCAGGCAACGGTTTTGCCACCCATCAAGTGGGTGGGATAGACTTGTCCAACACAACTACAAAGGATTTTGTTATTGACCGTGCCGTATGGACACCATTCAGTACTACCGGCGAATATCTGGGGGTATACAATGGCGAAGATTACACCCCTTTCTTTATCAAAGGCATCAACCTGGGAACCGCAGTTCCCGGTGCATGGCCCGGACAAATAGCCATTTCGTCCGAACAATATGCCCGATGGTTCAAGATGATGGCCAATTCCGGGTTTAATACATTGCGTATCTATACGTTGCATTATCCGCGCTTTTACGAAGAATTTGCCCGCTATAATAAGGAAAATCCGGATATGCCATTATACCTGCTGCAAGGCGTATGGCTGAATGAGGAATTCCCTATCAGCTATATCCCGGATTTGTACTCAATGACTACAGAATTTGATCGTGACATCCACGATGTGGTCGACTGTCTGCATGGTAACAAAAGTCTTGGTCACCGTTACGGGTATGCCTATGGCGATTTTACCACAGATGTTTCGCAGTGGGTGCTTGGGTTGATTATCGGGCGGGAAGTGCATGCTTATGAAATCGACGAAACCGACCTGTCAAACCCGGCGTATAAATCATACTCAGGCGCACATCTTTCGATATCAAACAGTTCGCCATCCGAAGTGTGGGTTACCGAACGGCTCGACCGCCTGATTGCGTACGAACAGGCAAAGTATCAAACCAACCGGCCGGTGGCATTTTCCAGTTGGGCTACGCTCGACCCGTTAACCCACCCGAGCGAGCCTGAAGGGAATTTCGAAGACGCTGCATCGTTGGATTTAAACCAGGTGGAACTGACGAATGCACCGGGCGGCCTTTTTATTTCTTACCACGCTTATCCGTATTATCCGAATTTTATCAGCAAGGATGAGAAATATAAAAACATAACCGACGAAATGGGGCCGAACCCTTATTTGGGTTATCTCCGCGAATTGAAAGCCCATTATACCAATCATCCATTGATTGTTGCCGAGTTTGGCTTACCAACGAGCTGGGGGAATGCCCGGTATTCGCCCACTGGAATGAATCATGGCGGGATGACCGAGGAAGAACAGGGAAAGTATACGATACGCATGTACCACAACATATACGACACCAAATACTGCGGTGCAATTATGTTTTCCTGGATGGATGAATGGTTTAAATCGACATGGATCACACATCCGTTGACTTCGTCCAGGCGAAATTTGTGGCACAACATTAGTAGCCCCGAAAACAATTACGGACTCATACATTTTGTTCCGAACCCAGCAAAAAATAGTAAAAAAACTCAAAATTTCAATTTGAGCAAGATCTCTAAAGCGTCAGTGTGGCACGACTTTGCCTGGTTCAATGTGGAAACAACACTGAAATCTCCCTTGGGAAAGGGTGATACCCTTTGGATAGCTTTCGATACATACAAACACAACATGGGTGAGAGCACCCTTCCCAATCATAAAAAGGTTTTGAGTAATAATCGTGCCGAATTCCTGGTGCGTGTTACATCCGACTCGGCCAGGCTGTTTGTAACAGAGGCCTACAACCTGCAAGGAGTCATACACATGAACTGCAAATCGCCGGCTTTTCAAACAAAAGTGACTGACGGAAAGCCTTGGATCCCCTATAAGTGGCAAAATGACGAAACGTGGTTGCGTCCAAATATCCAAGACATTGGTAAGTTGAACGTGAACAAAGGAAATGGTGCACTCAACATTCATCACGCGGTTCAAATGCGCACTGATGGCAGCGTATTCATCCGTATCCCCTGGACTTTATTGCAATTCTCCGATCCAAGCAATGCTATGGTTATTGATGATGCTACATCACCTCAATTTTGTCGTGACAACTGGGCATGTGATATGCAATACCTGAATTCGATCCGTTCGAATGAGGGAATAGCTGTAACTATGGTATATAATGATGAAGTGGCAGTACAATCCCCCTATACCTGGAATAATTGGAATGCAAACAACATGGAAATACTTGATCCGGAAATGTTTATCGAAGAAGAAAAGGCTTCCCTGCCGATTATTCGCGAAGGGTTGAAAAACAATCCTTTTACGCCCAAATCAAATTAGGCTTCATTTGAAATAGCCCTATTATTGACAGCCTGGGATCAGTATGCATTTTCGACAAATTCTCGGATATATTGCAACACCCTCCCGGGCCCTCTATATACCCCGAATGTCCTGAACGTTCCAGTACATTGACCGTAGTGTGTGGAAATGTCAATGCAGCCGGGTATAATTCATCAAAAGCCTCATATTCGTCGGCAAATACCTTCCACGGAAATTCCCGCGATGCCGAAGTTTTTGCAATAAAATCTTCGCTTTTGGTCACCGCGCGTCTGTTTTTGAAATTACCTTTTACGTTATACCCGGCGGGATAGCCGAAATAATACGTCGACAAGCCGTTTTCCGTCTTTTTGATCCACATACAGGGATAATCCTTGGTATCGGCTTCCATGAAAAGGACAAAATTGCCGGACGAGTTGCGCACCAGCGCCGGCAGATTTCCCATATCGTTTGCCGCCAAATCGTTGATCTTTGATGTGATGTACGGTTTTTCGTAATCGCTGTTCGGGTTGTTGTTGTCTTTTTGAAAGATGAGCGATGCATTTTCATCGAAAACAAAATCGGCCCGATCTTCAAATATTTT
This sequence comes from Bacteroidales bacterium, assembly GCA_031547815.1. GTDB lineage: Bacteria > Bacteroidota > Bacteroidia > Bacteroidales > UBA4181 > JAIRLS01. The sequence goes on from JAVBRP010000099.1 coordinate 3,561, forward strand.
CAATTCGCCCGGAAGGTCGGTAACGAACCGATAAACCGCTCCGTCATTGTATACCCGAAATTGAATTTTGCTTTTGTCTTTAAATTCGATAACGGCTTCATTGTACATTTCGGGAATTTCGGCTTTCTTTTCCTTAATCACGGGCTTGATGATCCTGTTCACCGAAGCCCTTTTTACATGGCGCACCTTTGCATTTGCCGACGGAATATCTCCGCGATCGGTTACCAATTTGATGTCGTTGATTTGAAAAATCTCGTCGGCTCCCGAGAACAATTTCACGGATACTCCCTTATCGGTTTGTATCCTCAATTCGAGCAATTTGTCGGGCGAAAGCACCTTTATTTCCGAAGCTGCAACAACTGTCGAAATACTCCATAACAAAAAACTCAATAAGTAAATTCCGGTTTTCATGTGGTTTGTTTTTGATATTGATGATTTTGAATTATTTTTTGATGTATGATGCAACCTTGGTGGTAGATGTCCGCCTCGATCGTTTTGTCGAAAAATTCTTTCGCTTTCTCCGTATTTCCCAGCCCGAGATATCCCAGCGCCATCACATAATTACAATGAATTCGGTTACGTTTGTCCAAATCGTCATCCCAAATTGCCAAATCGGGGAGCGATACAGCGAAATAATCGATGCGGCAGTGGTCGTTCAGATGTTTTTCGCCGTGAGCGATGAGCTTATCGAAACAATCGCGCGCTTTATCTTCGTCGCCTAATGCGCGCCAAGCCAATCCGCGGTAAAAAATCTTGTCGGGCTGCGCGTCATTGTAAAAGAACGCCTGAACCGGCTCCGACGAACCGCGGGTCGCTTTCGCGAAAAAGAGACGAGCGTTTTCTTCGTCGCCCAACCCGCGATAGGCCGCGCCTTTGTAATAATCCGCATCGTTTTCCTCCATCCCGGGCAGTTTCCCTTCGCCAAGGTTGTGCGGGTAAGTGTCGGTTTCGTGCAACAGGAAGAGCGCCTCGGCAAAACGGTTTTCTGCAATGGCTTGTTTGGCCGGTTCTATGCGGCACAGCACATATTGCCCCGTAACCTTGCCTTCGCCGCCTTCCCACGGGTGGAATTTACGCGAAGCGATCAATTGTCGGGCTTTTTCGTATTCGCCCAGTTGATTGTACAACGTAATGCGTTCGATACAAAGGTCGTCGCGCCGGTCTACCAACGATAAATGTTTTTCGAGAAATGCCAAACGTTCGGCATGAGGCACATTCAGTTTCTTGTACAACAAGTCGAGTTCCATCAGGATACGGGCGTCGGAAGTGTCGAGCGCAAAAGCCTTTTCGAGCAATTCGCGGGCCTTATCCTTATTGCCGAGCTTGTTGTAATATGCCAATGCGAGATTACGCAGTACGGTGGGGAAAGTGTTGTCCAGCGCAGCCGACCGTTCCCAGCAATCGATGGCTTCAGGGTACCTGCGTGCAGCGTACCAAAAATTGCCCAAGTAATACGGCGCTTTAGCATCGCCGGGATTCACGCGCATAGCGTCCTGCAAGATGTTTACTTCTTCGATTCGGTTGGGAAAGCACCGGTCGGGCGACATTCGGGCAGCTTCGGCATAATATTCTTCGGCTTTTTCCCTATTTCCGCTCAACGACGCAAAATATCCCAACGCATAATATATCATCGGGTATTGTTGCCCCGTCAAGGTGAACAACAATGCTTCGGCTTCCTCGTACATGCCCGCTTCGGAATAATCGAGCGCATATTCGATGAATGCATGTACGCGGTTTCCTTGCCGATCGGATGTTTCTTTCCATGCAGAATCGTCGCCCGTAAGCAAATATTTCTCGAAACTGCATCCCAAGTTGAAGTAATCGATTTGTAACGATTCGTCGATCCACTTCAGTGCATCTTCCTTTCGCCCCAACTTTCTCAACGCCGAGGCATTCAAATGTCGCGCTTTGTGGTTGTGCCAATTGCGTATCAAGCTGCGTTCCGTCTTTTCCAATACGGACGACCACTCGCATCTGCTTGCTTCAATCTGCGCCAAAGCTAAATAAGCCGCATCCTGCCAAGCCGCGTTCCATGCCGATTTGTAAAAAGCTTCGTACGCCTCCTCCAAACGATGTTGCATTTTCAGACACCAACCTAAGTTATGGTACTGTTCGCCGTCGTAGGGATTCGGATTACGCTCGACAAGCGTTTCGACAGCTTTCCGGAAATACGGCTCGGCTTTCGCGAATTGCCCGCAACGCATGTACAGCAGGCCCACGGCGTTGTTGCAGCGCACATCGCCCGGTTCGCGCCGCAGTGCTTCCGAATAATAATCGAGAGGCCGATACGTGGCGTGGCGGTATTGCTCCAGATGCAGTCCCGTAAGATACAGTTGTTCGATAGACGAAATGTCTTTCGGATCATCGGCTGCGCTTGCGGCTTTCGGAAGAGGCTTCTCTTCGGGCTTTTCGGCTTGGTACGAAACAAGCGTTATCCCCTTTTCGTCACATACTTCCAACAATAGATCTTCGGGACGCCGGTCGCCGATTGCGACAACCGTCGTGTACGGTTTTTCCGGCGATACTTCCGCCGTAATTTCCGACAATATTTGTTTACGACCTTTTTCCGCGGATACGGGTGCGAAAGCAAGTTTTACGGTTGCACGACGTGCCGCTGTCGTGTAAAGAATAATTTTCGCTTTTCCTTCGGCTATTTCCATATTCACGATCGCATCCTTGCTCGCATTTTTCACGCAGCCCGCTTCGGAATACGGCATGAAATACTGCGTCCACGATTTCTCTTCGTAAGGTTGCAACCACGAGAAGTCGGGCTGGTTATCCGTGTAAACGCCCGTCATCAACTCGATGTAAGGCCCGTCCTCGTCGGTGAGGTTACGATCCCACGCCCGTCCGAAGTCGCCGTTGCCCCACGTCCACTGTTTCTTGCCGGGCGATACGTGATGATCGGCCACATGCAGCAACCCGGCCCGAACATCATCCTCGTAGCCGCCCACAAAATCGTATTTCGATCGATCGGCCATAAAAGATGTCGGCACGGGGATGTTCCTGTACCTCGAAATGTCGACGCCGGCCGAATAATCCTGCTTGTAATACACTCCTTTGGCGATCGGGAACTCTGACACGTCGCGTTTTCCGTGATCGAACACCGCATGAACGTCGGGCGGGAACACCGACTTGTATTCATCATTGACCGACACGGCCGGATTGGCCCACCACAGAAAAGTTTGCGGGAAAGGTGTGCGGTTGTATATCTGCACTTTTATTTCGAGATACGCCTTGCCGGGATACAGCGTAAAACCCTGCATACCTTTGGTGCGGAACATACGCTCCACCTCGTTGCACCACACGGTTTTGCTGCCGTCGGCGTTTTCTTCGATGGAGCAATCGGTCGGGAGGAAAGTACTCGGCCGGTGGTGTTGCGGCCAGTTGAATTCGATACCGCCCGAGATCCACGGCCCGGTAAGCCCTACCAGCGCCGGTTTGATCACTTGGTTGTAGTATACGAAATGACGCTGTTTTACCTTGTCGTATGCCATTTGCACACGTCCGCCCAATTCGGGCAAGATCATGATTTTCAGATATTCGTTTTCGAGAAATACTGCGCGGTAAGGTTTATCGCGCTTCTCGTCGCATATTCTTTCGACTACCGGATACGGGTATACAACGCCGCTGCTGCCCTGGTAAACACGTTTTTCAAGAAAGATGGGATTTTTCTCCTCTTCGCCGATTTCATAAGTCGGCAACATCACTTCTTCTTCCCAAGCCCGCACCGTACCTTTTTCGGTAACGGTGGGGCGAATGAGATATTCGGTTATTTTTTCCATTTTAATATTATATGGGCCTCTCAAGGCTGTTCAAAAAGTCTATTTTCGGTTCGTCATTGCGAGCGATAGCGAAGCAATCTTTTTGATTATTACGAGATTGCTTCGTCGTTCCTCCTCGCAATGACGTTCATTCTTATCTTTTTGAACAATCTCCGGGGGGAGAGGCTTTTTTTTTATTTTGTTAACTCTTTTTCGATTTCTTCCAATGACTTTCCTTTCGTTTCGGGCAACATCGCTTTGACGAAGACAAATCCGAGCACGCAGATGACGCCGTACAGCCAGAATGTCCCGTAAGGGCCTAAATTTACTTTAAGCAACGGGAAAGTGTATGTAAGCACAAAGCAGGCAGCCCATAAGGCAAAGGTTGCGACGGCCATGGCCATTCCTCTGACCCGCGTGGGGAATATTTCGGAAATGACCACCCAGACGACGGGCGCCAATGTCATCGCATAGCAGGCAATGGCCAGAACGACCAAACAAACCACCGCAATGCCGGTTACTTCGAAATAGTAACAAGTGCCCAATACGGCATAGATGCAAGCCAAGCCCGAGGCGCCGAACAGCAGCAATGCTCGGCGTCCCACCCGATCGACTGCATACATTCCCACGAAAGTGAAAATAACATTGGTAACACCCGTGATCACGATTTGAAACAGAATGTCGGACACTCCGTAACCCGCCGCCGAAAAAATATCCTGCGCATAGTTGAATATCACGTTGATGCCGCACCATTGCTGAAACACGGCAATCACCATGCCGATGAGCAATATTTTGGGCATGCGGCCTTTCAGCAGCAAACGGATGTTTCCTTTTTGTTCCGTCGATTGTGCCGCCGACTTTATTTCGTTCATCTCGCGACGGGCATAATCGGCGCCTCCGATGCGCGACAGGATCGTTTCTGTTCTTGCGTAACGCATCCGTCCCGCCAGCCAACGCGGGCTTTCGGGAATGAAGAACACGGTGACGAAGAACAACATTGCGGGCACGGCTCCGGCCCAAAACATCCAACGCCAGCCTTGCAATACATTCCACGAGGCGACGATGCTTTCGCCCTCCGAAACGGGTTCGGCGATTTGCCAATTCGTTATCTGAGCGGCAAGGATTCCCAAAACAATGGTCAATTGGTTGATGGATACGAATTTTCCGCGCACGTTCCCCGGCGATACCTCGGCGATGTACATGGGCGAAACGTTGGAAGCGATGCCGATGCCGATGCCGCCCAGAATACGATAAGCGATGAACCACGAAATGTTGTTGACCGCTCCGGTGCCGAGCGCCGCAACGATAAAGATGATCGAAGCGGCGATCAACAGCGGTTTGCGCCCGTAGCGGTCGGCCAAACTTCCGGCAATCATCACTCCGAGAAGACATCCGAGAACGGCGCTTCCCATCGCCCAACCTTGCATCACGGCCGAATCGGTAATGCCGAAAAAGACTTCGTAGAACGGTTTGGCTCCGCCGATCACCACCCAATCGTACCCGAATAATAATCCGCCCATGGCCGAAACCATCGAGATGAACAATAAATATGAAACCCTATTTTTTTCTTTCATGCCTGTAATAAAATGATGCGACAAAAGTAAACATCCGAATCACATAAAAAAATGCAGTTGTTTTTGAAAAACATGTAAAAAAGAATTATTTTTGCAATGTTAAAAAAGATTAAGGTGCTGAAATTTTAACAACAATGTAAAATTATATGGAAAAAATGTAATTTTTATGGAAAAGATAGCGGAAGGTTTTAAAGGAGAAAAGGCCATCATTACACCATATAATGTAAGAAATTTTCAAGCATCAAATCCGATCACGAAACAATTGTTCATCACCCATATCGGCTATTATCCTCATGCCAAATATCATTATCGGGAACGTCCGGAAGGCTGCATCGAGAATATTTTTATCTATTGCGAAAACGGAAAAGGGTGGATCAAGCACAAAGAAACCATTCATCTGCTAACAAGAAATCAAGCGTTTATCATTCCTGTTAACGAAGCGCACGCTTACGGTGCGGATAATTCCGACCCGTGGAGTATCTATTGGTTCCATTTCCGAGGCCAGAACGTTTCCATGTTTTCGAATATCATCGGGCAAATCATCCATGTGGAAGAGTCGGATAAAAGTCGTTTCGACGACCGTTTCCAGTTGTTCGAAGAGATGTACCAAAATCTCGAAATGGGATACAGTCCCGAAAATCTCGAATACGTAAGTTTCTGTCTGATGCATTTTCTGGCTTCGCTCAAATACATCAACCAATACCGCGAAATAAAAAAGGCAAAAGAAACGGATGTGATACAGAAAAGTATCCTGTTCATGAAAGAAAATCTGGAAAATAAGATCAATCTGGAAGATATTGCGCGAAATATCGGTTATTCCGTTTCGTATTTCGGCACATTCTTCGCTCAAAAAACCTCCTACGCACCAATGGAATATTACAACCAATTGAAAATTCAACGCGCCTGTTCCTATTTGCAATTCTCGGATATGAAAATAAAAGAAATCGCTTTCAGATTAGGTTATTACGACCCGTTTCATTTTTCGAAAGCATTCCGGCAGGAAATGGAAGTCACCCCGAAAGAATACCGAAAAAAATACCCGAAAATGCAATAAATTGAAGAGGTAAGAGGTTAAAGGTAAGAATGAAGAATGAAGACAGCGCTCGGAACTTCAAACCTCAAACCTCAAACTTTAAACCTCAAACTTCAAACTTTAAACTTTAAATCATGAAATACATTGTTTTATCTCTTATCGCGATCATCATGTCGGCGGTGGCCGATGCGCAAACAAGCGATTCGCCCGTCGATTATGTCAACACCTTGATGGGCACACAGTCCAAGCGAAGCCTCTCGAACGGCAACACCTATCCGGCAGTGACCGTGCCGTGGGGCATGAATTTTTGGACGCCGCAAACCGGCAAATCGGGCGACGGCTGGCAATATACTTACGATGCCGATAAAATTCGCGGTTTCAAGCAAACGCATCAACCCAGCCCGTGGATCAACGATTTCGGGCAATTTGTCGTTATGCCCGTTACCGGAGAACTGCGTTGCGACGAAGACGGTCGCGCTTCCTGGTTTTCGCATAAGTCGGAAACGGCAAAACCGTATTATTACGGCGTATACTTGGCCGATCACGACGTGACCGCCGAGATTGCGCCTACGGAACGCGCGGCAGCCATGCGTTTCACCTGGCCCGAAACCGAAAACGCATACGTGGTGATCGACGCGCTCGATCGCGGATCGTATATCAAGCTCGTTCCGGAGGAAAACAAGATCGTGGGCTACAGCACGCGCAACAGCGGCGGCGTACCCGAGAATTTCAAAAATTATTTCGTGATTTACTTCGACAAGCCGTTTGCTTCTTATACGCTGTGGAACGGAAAGGAACTCGTCAACCTGCCGCGCGAACTGAGCGCCGAGCATACGGGCGCCGCGGTGGGATTCAAGACACGTCGCGGCGAACAGATCACCGTGCGCGCTGCATCGTCGTTCATCGGCATAGAGCAGGCGGAAATCAATCTGCGGCGCGAGATCGGCGACAAAAATTTCGAAACGGTGAAACGGGAAGCCAAAGCGGCATGGAATAAAGCGATGAGCCGCGTCCGAGCCGAAGGCGGCACCGACGACCAACTCCGCACGTTCTACTCGTGTCTCTATCGTTGCTTGTTTTTCCCCCACAAGATGTACGAAATCGATGCCGACGGAAAAATCGTGCATTACAGTCCGTTCAACGGAAAGGTATTGCCGGGCCGCATGTATACCGGAACAGGCTTCTGGGACACGTTTCGCGCGCTGTTTCCGTTCCTGAACCTGATGTATCCCGAAATGAACGCCGAAATACAGGAAGGTCTGCTCCATACATACAAAGAAAGCGGATGGTTGCCCGAATGGGCTTCGCCCGGGCATCGCAACTGCATGGTCGGCAACAATTCCGCTTCGGTGGTTGCCGATGCTTTTCTGAAAGGCATTGCGGTATCCGATGTCGATAAACTTTTCGAAGGATTGCTGCACGGGGCCAACGGGGTGAACCCGCAAGTATCCTCTACGGGAAGATTAGGGTACGAGCAATACAACACGCTCGGCTACGTTCCGTACGACGTAAAGATCAACGAAAGCGCGGCCCGTACGCTGGAATATGCCTACGACGACTGGTGCATTGCGCAAATGGCGAAGAAATTGGGCCGTCCGCAAGAGGAAATCGATCTGTACACACACCGCAGCCAAAATTACCGAAACCTGTTCGATCCCGAAACCAAACTCATGCGCGGACGAAATGCCGACGGGACGTTCCGGTCGCCTTTCAATCCGTTCAAATGGGGCGACGCCTTCACCGAAGGCAACAGTTGGCACTACACTTGGAGCGTATTCCACGATGTGCAAGGCTTGATCGACCTGATGGGCGGCAAGCGCGCTTTCGTCGGCATGCTCGACACCATTTTCAGCCTCCCGCCGATTTTCGACGAAAGCTATTATCGCAGCGTGATTCACGAAATCCGCGAGATGCAGATCATGAACATGGGACAATACGCGCACGGCAATCAGCCGATTCAGCACATGATCTACCTGTACAACTATGCCGGTGAACCGTGGAAAGCGCAATATTGGGTTCGCGAAGTAATGAATCGCCTGTACTTTGCCACGCCCGACGGCTATTGCGGCGACGAAGACAACGGGCAAACATCCGCCTGGTATGTGTTTTCGGCAATGGGATTCTATCCGGTATGCCCCGGAAGCAACCAATATGTGTTGGGAGCGCCGCTGTTCAAAAAAATAACGTTGACATTGGCCGGCGGAAAAACCGTGAAAATAGAAGCGCCGAACAACAACGAAAAAAATCGTTACATCCGCAACATGAAGCTCAACGGCAAAGCATATAACAAGAATTGGATCGACTACCGCGACCTGTTGCGCGGCGCCGATGTCACGTTCGACATGTCGCCCGAGCCGAATCGCCTGCGCGGCGTGACGCCCGATGCCGCACCGTATTCTTTTTCGCCGGCCGGCTTGTAAAAACATATAAATGCTCCGTACCATTAAATGTTGCACATCATCGGGTGAAGCAGATGGCAATGAAATATGAAGGATATCAACTTTGAGACTATTTTCTCTTTTTACCTATTAAAAATGTGTATATTTACCGAAAATGTGCAGATATGGAAATTAAAAGAGACTTGTTGAATGACTTGAACCGGTGGAAAACCGGTCGTTATCGCAAACCGCTTGTTTTGCAGGGAGCGAGACAGGTAGGCAAATCATTTATTCTCAAACAATTTGGCGCACAAAGTTTTGAAAATTGTTGTTATGTAAATTTCGACTTTGAAAAAGAACATAAAACAGAATTTGCCTTAACCAAAGATCCTTTGCGCATTGTTTCATATCTGACAGCGGTAAAGGGAATGAATATCAAGCCGGGGAAAACGTTGATTATTTTCGATGAAATTCAGGAGTGTAACGACGCATTGAACAGTTTGAAATATTTCCGCGAACTGATGCCCGAACAAGCCGTTGTATGTGCAGGATCGCTACTTGGCGTAGCATTGAAACGCGAAGGTGCGTCTTTCCCTGTCGGGAATGTTGATTTCCTGACACTATACCCCGTTTCTTTTAAAGAATTCCTCGCACTTTATAATGAAAAATTATCCCGATTTTCGGAAGATTATGCTTCGGCTTCAATATTGGATAAAATACCCGAAATATTTTATAACCAACTGATTGAAGCATATAAAGTGTATCTGTGTTGCGGCGGAATGCCCGAAACCATCATCCGTTACCTTGAAAACCGAAATTGGGATGAAGTCGATACGATCAACAATCAAATACTCACTGCTTATACGCTTGATTTTGCAAAACATATCGACAGCAAGGACATTCCCCGACTGCACCGCTTATGGGCAAACATTCAGGATAACCTTGCCAAAGAAGACAGAAAATTCAAGTATACGGTGATTGAAAAAAATGCGCGGACGCGTGAATATGAAAACTCCGTTGAATGGCTCGTTTTAAGCGGATTGGCAAACCGTGTTTATGAAGTCGGTTCACTCCGTCTGCCATTGTCTTCCTGTAAAAACAGTAACGCTTTCAAACTATATCTCGTTGATTCGGGACTTTTACGGACAAAATTTCGGCTTGCTCCGACTACCGTACTGCAGGGCGACAGATTGTTTACCGAATTCAAGGGTATTTTGACGGAAAATTATGTTTTGCAATCGCTCGTGCGTCAGTTTGGAAATGATATTTATTACTGGACTTCGGGTAATCAAGCAGAAATAGAATTTATGTTTCAATACGGAGAAAAAATTATTCCTGTTGAAGCAAAATCAGCAATAAGCACGAAATCAAAAAGTTTATCGGAATATCGAAAGAAATACCGGCCTGAATTGTCGCTCAGGTTTTCGCTGAAAAATGTTGAAAAGAACGACGACTTACTCAACTTGCCTCTTTTTCTTGCCGATTACACCCAAAAATTGATAAAATAATGAACAATAATCTAATGGTATACAGCATTTATCGGCACAATATAGTTGTGTCGATAAATCAATTGTTTGAATAGCATGCTATTTTGCCTTACTTTGGCAGCTTATCAAACATATAAATGCTCCATATTAATAAATACTGCACACAATCAATTCCCGATCAACCCCTGGAAGATCAACAACCCGTTGACATTCCCCAAGTCGGGGTCTACGGCGCGTTCGGGGCAGGCCATGATGCCGAACACGTTTTCATCCGCATTGCAGATGGCGGCAATGTTGTCGATCGATCCGTCGGGATTCGACTCGGAGGTCGTTTTGCCGTCCTCGGTGCAGTAGCGCAGCAAGATCTGCCCGTTTTGATGCAATTCCTTCATCGTTTCCTTGTCGGCGGTGAAACGTCCGTAAGCATGCGCAATGGGCAATTGCAGCACCCGGCCTTTGCTGATCAATTTGGTGGCGGGCGTCGCCGTGTTGTCGGGACGCACAAAAACGTTCTTTCCGATAAATGTGTCCGACAGGTTGGCCGTCAATTTACCTTGCAGCAAGCCGGCTTCGCACAAAATTTGAAATCCGTTGCCTACACCCAGCACCATACCGCCTTTTTCGGCGAATTTCCTTACCGGATCGACGATCGGTGATTGAGCGGCTGCCACGCCGGGTTGCGGCAAATCGCCGAAAGATGCTCCCGACGGAAATACAACAACATCGACTTGTTGCAAATCGGTGTTTTCGTGCCACAATTCTACCACATCCTGTTCCAAAATGTAATGCAATGCATAAATCATGTCGGAAAAACCCGTACTGCCGGGATAATTTACTACGCCAAACTTCATATTTTATTCGATTTTGGATGACAAACCTACATGATTTCCGTCAATTGCGCAAATTTTTCTCCGAAAATTAAATCGGAGCGACCGGCAGGATGGTGTATCAAAAGTATTTTACTTTTTTTGCGTGCAAACGTTTTTATACACAATTCCCGCAAGTACGGCTCCGACAACGGGGGCAAGGATGAACAGCCACAATTGTTCCACGGCCCATCCGCCGACAAAGACCGCCTGACTGATCGATCGTGCGGGGTTTACGGACGTGTTGGTAACGGGAATGCTGATCAAGTGGATCAACGTCAACGTCAAACCGATTGCCAACCCGCCAAAGCCCGAAGGTGCGGTTTTATCGGTAACGCCGAGGATCACCAGCAGGAATATGAAAGTGAGCACCGTTTCGGAAATAAGCGCGGCGATCATGTTGTAGCCTCCGGGCGAATGTTCGCCGTAGCCGTTTGCCGCAAATCCGCCGATATCGGTAAACCCGGATCGGTTGCACACGATCAGATAAATGACCCCCGCTGCCGCAACGGCGCCGACTATTTGAGCGCAAATGTACGGGAGAAGGTCTTTACCCGGCATCCGTCCGCTTGCCCAAATGCCGAGCGATACGGCAGGGTTGAGATGCGCGCCCGAAATGTGCCCCACGGCATAAGCCGCCGCAACGATGGTGAGGCCGAATGCCAATGCAACGCCCAGTATGCCCACGAAAGCGCTCGACGATGCAAAGACGGCCGTACCGCAACCTCCGAGCACCAAAATAAATGTTCCGATAAACTCTGCAAAAAACTTTTGGTTGGTTTTCATTTGTTGATGATGATATGGAAAATAAATATAACTTTTTATGTAATTTATGAAACAGACGATCGCGACGGAATGTTCAAACCGATCGCCTTTATTGAAAGAAAGCGCTCACTTCGTGAATGGCCGACGGCATGGAAAACACCACCACATGATCGCCCGGTTGTATCGTTGTGTCGCCCGTGGCAACATACCCGGCTTTTCCGCGTATCAAACCGCCGATGATGGCGTCTTTCGGGAAATTGACTTCACAAAGCGGCTTTTGTATGATTTTCGACTTGGGCGACACCACATATTCGAGCACTTCGGCCTCGGTGGCCGCCAGATATTTGATCATCGAAACGGTTCCCGACAAGGTATAACGGTAAATATGCCCGGCAGCGATCAGTTTTTTATTGATGATGGTATCGATACCCATCCGCTCGGCAAGGTTGATATAGTCCAGATTCTCTATTTCGGCGATGGTGTGCCTTACGCCTTCGCTTTTGGCCAGAAGGCACGACAGGATGTTGGCTTCCGAATCGCCGGTGACGGCAATAAAAGCATCGGTGGTACGCAGACCCTCTTCCATCAGCAAATCGACATCGGTGCCGTCGCCGTTGATCACCAAAGCATTGTTCAAACTGTCCGACAAACGGTACGCCTCGTCGCGGTCGGCTTCGAATATCTTCACGCTGTACCCTTTGCCGAGTTCCTTGGCGATCAACCGTCCGATATGGCTGCCGCCGAGAATCATCACCTGACGCATTTCCTCCAGCGAGCCGCCCGAATGTTTCAATATATTCTTGATGCCCGCATGGTTGGTAACCACATACACGGTGTCGTCCGGTTCGTATGTGACATTTCCGTGCGGAATGATCGTTTTTCCGTTGCGCACGATGGCCACCGCGCGATATTCCATGTGATAGATGTCGCCCGCCTCGCCCGGCGTCTTGTTGACGATGGGCGCATTCTTGTTCATCCTGACGGTCAACAGCGAAAGCTTGCCTCCCGAAAAATCGACCAGATTGGTAACGCCCGACTGATGAAGAATGTTGGTTACTTCGCGGGCGGCTATTTTTTCGGGATACACCATCGAATCGATACCCAAGCCCGTGAAAATATCCCGATTCTCCTTATTCAACGGCTCGCTGTTGCCGATACGCACAATGGTAAGCTTGGCGCCGAGCTTCTTGGCCATGATGGCCGACACGATGTTGGTATCGTCCCACGGCGTGACGGCAATGAACATATCAGCGTTGTCGGTGCCCGCTTCCAACAGAAGCCGTTTTGAGGTCACGTTGCCTTCGAGCGTCATCAGATCGTACGACGCGGAAAGATTTTTTAAACGTTCTTCGCTTGAATCGATAATGACGATCTCGTGGTTTTCGCGGCTCAACATTTTCGCCAAATGCGTACCGACCTCACCCGCTCCCGCTACTACAATCCGCATAATAATACTATTAATATAAAACAAAGCCTCCGGATCAATTTCCTTCGGCAGATGCCGCAAAGTAATGTATTATTTTCGACCCGGCCAATGACAAAGTCAAATGTTGGCCGGAGACAAAAAATATGCTTCGGGTTTTTTATATTGATGCATTTGGGCTACTTTTGCATTCGAAAATTTTGGTGTGGGTCACCGGGCCGGAGGCATACCAAACATATAGTTTCGGGGTTTGAGGTTTCAGGTTTGAAGTTTAAAGTTTCAGGTTCCTAAAAAAGATCGTAAGACAGGTAAGAGGTAAGAGGTAAGAGGTAAGAAGTAAAAACTTCGTGTTCTTTGTGTCTTAGTGGTTCAAAAATAAATATCCGCGTCATCCGTGTTCCGTCATCGAAAAGAAGATTGTAAGACATGTAAGATTGTAAGAAGTAAAAACTTCGTGTTCTTTGTGTCTTAGTGGTTCAAAAATAAAAATCCGCGTCATCCGCGTTCCGTCATCGAAAATTATCCATCAAAAATCAAAAATACATTTGTGTCGTATTTCGGAAATTTTATTGTAAATTTGTGACCGTTATCACGTAGTTTACGTGTATGCAAAAAAAACGATTTACTTTAAATTTTTAAAAACATGACGACAAAGATGAAAAAACAAAGATCCTTCAATTGTAAGGACGAAGAACTGCCGACTATCGGCGGTTATGTGAATTTTAGCGCCAACAGGGATCAAGCCGATTTTCTGGCTTATTCGCCGGTATTCAACCCGGAGTATTTCACTCTTTTCGGGAATAGGGTAGCAGCAGTAACCGAATTGGTCATTCCGCAAGGGGAGATCAAGGCGATGAAAGCAATCACTGCACGGCTCTATACCAATATGGACGGCTTGACTGCCCCGATGGACCACTTAGTGGGGTACGTGAACTTAGCCAAGGAAAAGATACATATATCGGCAACCGATTTCGGACTGACGGCCTTACGGCGAAAAGCCACCGCCAAGGATGCCGAAGGGGTGATGCAATACCTCCGGTTAGTGATTGCCAATATCGCGAAGTTCCGCGACGCCCTGGTAGAAGTAGGCTTTACCGACGAATTGGAAGGTAAATTTACCGCAGCTCTGGCGGAGATCAATGCCGACAACCAAACGCAGTATGAGATGACCCGCAACCGGCAGGCCATTGTATCAGCCAACATCGATGTGCTGAACGACATGTTCACGCAAATGATGAAGATTTGCGACATAGGCAAGAGGCTGTACAAGGAAAGCGCCCCCCGGAAAACCTTGGAATATACCTTTGCCGACCTGAAACGGAAAGTGCGCAACGAACACAAAGGCAAAGGAAAGGACGACGGGAAAGATAAAGAATAAACCGAAAAACGTTCCGGCATATCCCAACCATTGAAGTTCTTTCCGATAAACCGGTGATAAATCCGAATAAACCGGAAAAAAGCATAAAAACGCCATCGAAGAGGTTAAGTAAGCCGTCGAAGAGGTTAAGTAACCATTTGAAGAGGTTAAGTAACCATTTGAAGAGGTTAAGTAAGCCGTCGAAGAGGTTAAGTAACCATTTGAAGAGGTTAAGTAATCATTTGAAGAGGTTAAGTAAGCCGTCGAAGGGGTTAAGTAACCATTTGAAGCATATCAATATGCTTCCGAAGGGGGTAAATGAACCGTCGAAAAGGTTAAGCAGCCGGTTGAAGCGCATAAAAACACCATCGAAGGGGTTAAGCAGTCGTTCGAAAGAGTTTAGCGACTCCTCGAAGAGTTTGGGTGCAGCAGCGAAGAACTTCCATCGTCTTGCGATGTATGAACGTGTATGCATAAAGAAACAGGACGGATGCAGGGAAACAGGCATTCGTCCTGTTTGTTTTATATTTTTGAAAGCGCAAGCAGTTTCCTGATTGAACTAAGAAATGACACCTGAAGAGAAAATAAGGTTTTGGTT
>JAVBRP010000044.1:0-6036 GCA_031547815.1 Bacteroidales bacterium
ACCGCGACTGTCCAGCGACCGGTGCGCCGCCCGTATGATGTCGGGATGCGACGACAGGCCGAGATAGTTGTTCGCGCAGAAATTCAACACGTTTTGGCCGTTGTCGAGACGAATTTCGACATCCTGCGGCGTCACGATGATTCGTTCGTTCTTGTATAATCCCGCCTCTTTGATGGCTTCGAGTTCGCGGGTCAAGTATTGTTGCATTTTTCCGTACATGGCTTTATATTTTTAGGAATGCGAGATAAATAACTTCGTTTTTTTGTTTCATCCCGACCCTAAAGGGAGTTTCGGTATACCGGCACACCGAAACTCCCTTTAGGGTCGGGGTGAAATTACGTTGCTTAAATGAGACGCCAATGTATGACGTATCGGCCTATTATTTTATGAGTTTTGTCAGGTTCGTTACCGAAACAGCGAATCGACGAATTCGTATTTGTTGAAAACCAGCAGATCTTCAGGTTTTTCGCCCACACCGATATATTTTACGGGAATCTTGAATTGATCGGAAATTCCCAGCACCACGCCGCCTTTGGCCGTTCCGTCGAGCTTGGTCAACGCCAACGCGGTGACTTCGGTCGCTTTGGTGAATTGCTTGGCCTGTTCGAAAGCATTTTGCCCCGTCGATCCGTCCAGCACCAGCAACACTTCGTGCGGCGCATCGGGAATCACCTTTTGCATCACTTTCTTGATTTTCGAAAGCTCGTTCATCAGGTTCACCTTGTTGTGCAGGCGTCCCGCGGTATCGACGATCACCACGTCGGCATCGTTGGCTTTGGCCGAATTGACGGTGTCGTAAGCCACCGATGCGGGATCGGCGCCCGATTGTTGTTTGATGATTTCCACGCCCGCACGTTCCGACCAGATGACCAATTGATCGACAGCCGCCGCGCGGAATGTATCGGCTGCGCCCAGATATACCTTTTTGCCCGCTTTCTTGAATTGATGCGCCAATTTACCGATGGTGGTGGTTTTCCCTACCCCGTTGACGCCCACAACCATGATCACATACGGCTTCGCGGTAAGCACCGAAGCAAAATCGTCGACATTTTCCGTATTGTTTTCTTCAAGCAAAGCGGCAATCTCTTCTTTCAGAATGGCATTCAATTCGGTTGTGTTCATCACCTTATCGCGCGCCACACGGTCTTCGATACGCTTGATGATTTTCAGCGTTGTCTCCACCCCGACATCCGAAGTGATCAGTACTTCTTCCAAATTGTCGAGCACCTCGGCGTCCACTTTTGATTTGCCGGCCACGGCGCGCGTTAATTTTTGGAACAGACTTTCTTTGGTCTTTTCTACTCCTTTATCGAGACTTTCTTTCTTTTCTTTTGAAAATAATCCGAAAAATGCCATGTTTTTATATTGGTTATTTGCAATTCCTTATCCGGAATGCACTAAAATATCGCAAAGATAATCGTTTTGCGGTATTTTCTCAAAACGTGTGAAATAGGGTGTATGACAAATTGCAATTACATCGTATTTTTTACCCCCGACTCCTAAAGGGGAGTTACGGTATACCGCGCTTTGCGCAAGTTCCCTTTAGGGGAACCGCAACCCTGAAAGGGCAAGCTCGACGAAGTCATTTAGGGGTGAAAACCGACATCGTGATGCAATTTGTCATACACCCGTGAAATACGAAAAAATTTCAAAGTATCGTTTTTGTATGTAACTTTGTACAAAAGTCATGAGCCATGAATTTGAATCGACAAACAAAACGGGAAGTAAGATTTTTTAACACCACGGGGCCGTGTAATCCGGAAGATCACTACATGCTCGATGCCGAAGAACGCCTCGTCGGAGCGCAGCTTCACCGCTACATCAGCGACAAGCTCTATTGGGTGCTTCATGCGCCGCGTCAAACCGGGAAAACGACTTTCCTGCAAAGTTGGATGCGCGAAATCAATTCGGGCGACGAAGCTATTGCCTGCTATGTAAGCGTAGAGCGTTGCCAAGGATTTGCGGATGCCTCGGAAAGCATGCCCATGATGGCCGAATCTGTACGCACGTATGCCGAACGCGCGGGACTTCCGGTTCCCGAGATGCCGGAATCCCAACCCGGGAGCATGCTTGATACTATTTTGGGCAAATGGGCCGAACTTATCGCCCCGAAATCGTTGATCGTTCTGTTCGATGAGGTGGACGTGCTCGAAGGCGAAACGCTCATCAGTTTCCTGCGACAACTGCGCGGCGGGTTCGCTTCGCGCGGTGTAGGAAAATTTCCCGTGTCAGTAGCTTTGGTCGGAATGCGCGATCTGAAAGATTACGTCACGGCAGCCAAAGGCGGTATTCCGCCCAATCCGGGGTCGCCGTTCAACATTAAGGAGGATTCCGCAACCCTGTCTAATTTCAGCAAAAACGATATCATTAAACTTTTTGCGCAACGCACCGAAGAAACCGGGCAGCAAATTACTCCGGAGGCTTTGGATTACGTTTATGATCAATCCAAAGGTCAGCCGTGGATTGTCAATTCGCTGTTTAAACGCGCCACGCTCCGCATTTTGGATGCCGACAGCCGCGAAACCGTAACCATCGATCATATCATGCAGGCGCGCGAACAGATGATCATGGCGCGCGAAACACATTTGGACGCTTTGGGCGAACGGCTCAAAGATCCGCGAATAAAAAACGTGATTCAAACCATATTGACCGGCGAGCCTGATCCTGCAATGGCCGAGGGTGAAGCCTTTCGCCTGTGTCTCGATTTGGGATTGGTATGTATCGAAAACGGCACTCCCGGAATTGCCAATCCGATCTATCGCGAAACGCTGGCGCGTTACCTCACGTACAGCATGCAGTTGGCCATTCCCGCCCCCGAGTGGCAGTGGCAAAAACCCGACGGAACGTTGAATATGGGCGGACTGTTAGATGAATTTCAAAAATTCTGGCGTCGTAATTCCGAGTTGTGGGAGCAAAAGTCGGACTATACCGAAGCATTTCCGCATTTGTTGCTGATGGCTTTCCTGCAAAGAGTGATCAACGGCGGAGGATACATTGAACGCGAGTATGCGGCGGGTCGAGGCCGAATGGATTTGGCAGTGAAATACAACGGAACATGGAACATTATCGAAATTAAGTTGGTACACGATTACGAAAACTACGAGACGGTCGAGGAAGAAGGTATCGAACAGGTGAAAAGATACCGCGACAAAATCGACTCGTCGGCCGACTGTTACCTGATCGTTTTCGATCGCCGATCCGATGCAAAAAAACGGGCGTGGAACGAACGTTTGAAGCGGGTGGAAACGGACAGGGTTACAGTGTTCGGTTGTTAAAAATCTCACGACAAAGTTTTATGCAAAAACCGGCGCACGTTTGTATCGCGCCCCGGCGGAGTATTGATATTTGATACCCCCGCTGCGATTCTCCTTTACATAGACTGCGGCAAAGCCTTTATGCTTCGGTGAAGACACAACTGCATGTACATGCAGTTGTTTATTGCATGTACACGCAGTTATCGCTTGCATATATATGCAGTTGTCGTCTGCATGTACATGCAGGCACGCTTTCATCGGGAAGTATCGACATCCCGACTGCCCTTATGCGGTCATATCGCGATGACGCAATCGGAATAAACACGACCCGGCATATAAGCGATGTTTTTGCCCCGATGCTGTATATTGATTATCAAAGCGATATCGAAATCGAAAATCATTCGTCGAAAATCGTCGATTACTTGAATTACCTTTGCGTGATGATTCATCGAAACAGCACAATTGATCGCATCTTGAATATTGTACCATTTTTCACGCAAGTGAAAACGCGCATAATAGGCCGCAAACGCCTATATGCTTTGCTTTCGATTATTTTTATATTGCTGATCGTTTACATGTTTTCGCTTCCGCGGAAGCTGTTCGACAAGCCGACCTGCACCGTGATCGACGACCGCGAAGGGCGGCTTTTGGGCGCCAAGATAGCCGACGACGGGCAATGGCGTTTCCCTGCCGCCGATTCGGTTCCTTACAAATACGCCAAAGCATTGGTGTTATTCGAGGACAGGCGATTTTACCGGCATATCGGGGTCGACCCGTTGGCTTTGGGCCGCGCCGTCAAGCAAAATATCGAAACGCGCCGCGTGACGAGCGGAGGAAGCACCGTCACCATGCAGGTGATCCGCATGATGCAGGATAACCCGCCGCGCAATCTTTGGCAGAAAATGAAAGAAGCGGTGTTGGCGACACGCTTGGAGTTGCGTTGCTCGAAAGACGAGATTTTACGGTTGTATGCGGCCAATGCGCCTTTCGGCGGAAATGTGGTCGGCATCGGCGCTGCATCGTGGCGATATTTCGGACGCGAGCCGTACGATCTGAGTTGGGCCGAATCGGCCACGCTGGCCATCCTGCCCAATGCCCCGTCGCTCATACATCCCGGAAGGAACAGAGACAGACTGAGGGAGAAACGCAATCGGTTGCTGGACCGACTGCATGAAAACGGCGTCATTTCCGAAGAAACATGTTCGCTGGCCAAAGACGAGCCGCTGCCCGATAATCCGCTTCCCCTCCCCGACGACGCGCCGCATCTGTTGGATCGCATTGCCGCATCGAACAAGGGGAAACGTGTACGGACAACCGTCAACCGTTCGCTCCAGCAAAGAGTCAATCACATCGTCAGGAACCATGCCGCATCGTATCGCGGCAATTATGTTTACAACATGGCGGTAGTGGTGGCCGAAGCCGAAACGGGCGACGTGACGGCGTACATCGGAAACGTGTACGACCCCGACAATGCCGCGCACGGCAATCGCGTGGATGTGATTACGGCGCCGCGCAGCACGGGCAGCATTCTGAAACCGTTTCTTTACGCTTCGATGCTCGATCGGGGCGAATTGTTGCCCAATACTTTGGTGGCCGACGTCCCGTTGCAGATCCGTAATTTTTCGCCGCGCAACTTCGACCACGGCTACGACGGGGCCGTGCCGGCGCACCGCGCGCTCGAACGCTCGCTCAACGTCCCGTCGGTACGCATGTTGCAATCGTACGGCAACGAGGAGTTTCATCAGCTTCTGCGAACGCTGGGCATGACCACGTTGACCCGCCCCGCCGAACATTACGGGCTGACGCTGATTCTCGGCGGCGCGGAGGGTACTTTGTGGGACATCACCGGAATGTACGCCGAATTGTCGCGCATTTTGCAGCATTACACCGAGCGATCGGGCATGTATGATCCTGCCGACCGCCACGCACTGAATTTATACACCGAGTTATCGATGCGGTTGCAACCGAAAACGCCCGATGCGCGGTTGGACAACGATGCTCCGATCGGAGCCGCCGCAATATGGCAAACGTTCCAATCGTTGGCCGAGCTTAATCGCCCCGAAGAAGAAGCCGCATGGCGCTCGTTTTCGTCATCACGCAAAGTGGCGTGGAAAACGGGGACCAGCTACGGACATCGCGACGCATGGGCCGTCGGCGTCACTCCGAATTATGTGGTAGGCGTTTGGGTGGGGAACGCTTCGGGAGAAGGCCGCCCGACGCTCACGGGCGTGAATTACGCTGCGCCGGTGCTGTTCGAAGTGTTTGCGCAACTGCCTCACGGGCCGTGGTTTTCGCCGCCGTACGACGACATGACGAAAGTGGCCGTGTGTCGCAAAAGCGGATACCGCACTTCGTTGGTGTGCGACGAGGTAGACACGATGTGGGTTGCCAAAGCGGGAATAGAAACCGATCCCTGCCCCTATCACACGGTCATACACCTGACCAAAGATCACAAATACCGCGTCACCGGCGAATGCGTCAGCGTCAACGACATGGCGAATGTGCCGTGGTTTGTGCTGCCTCCCGCACAGGAGTGGTATTACAAGACAAAAAACATGGATTATAAGCCTCTGCCGCCGATACATCCCGATTGTTTGGGTTCGGAAGACCGGCGGCAATTGGAGTTGCTCTATCCGCAACAACACATTACGGTTGTGTTGCCGCGCCAATTGGACGGTTCGCCGGGGCAGGTCGTTTTCCGGGCCGCGCACCGTCGGAAAGGCGCCATCATCTATTGGCATGTCGACAATCGATTCATCGGCAGCACACAGGCTCCGCATCA
>JAVBRP010000090.1:0-3123 GCA_031547815.1 Bacteroidales bacterium
AATCAGGTGACCGGTAGCATGTTCCGTCCCGCCGATATACAGGTCGACATTTCGCCAATAACCGTTAGCTTCGGGCGATACCAGCATCTGATCATTTTGTGGGTCCTCGTAGCGCAGATAATAAGCCGACGAACCAGCAAAGCCCGGCATGGTGCACAATTCGAGCGGATAACCGTTGTATGTCCAATTTTTGGCATGTCCCAGCGGCGGCTCGCCTTTCTCGGTCGGCAAAAATTTATCCACTTCGGGAAGTTCGATCGGAAGGTCTTTTTCGTCGACAACGTAAGGCATTCCGCCTTTGTAATATACCGGGAACGGCTCGCCCCAATAGCGTTGACGGCTGAAAATGGCGTCGCGCAAGCGGTAATTCACTTTCACGCGACCGATGCCGTTTTCGCGAATATAATCCTTTGCGCGTTGAATCGCTTGAGGGACGGTCAATCCGTTAAGAATGCCCGAATTCGTCATGATGCCTTCCTTGGCGTCGAAACTTTCTTCCGATCCATCGCAACCTTCGATCAACGGGCCGATCGGCAGCCCGAAATGCTTCGCGAAAGCGTAGTCGCGGCTGTCGTGCGCGGGAACGGCCATGATGGCGCCCGTTCCGTATCCCGCCAGCACGTAGTCGGAAATCCATACGGGAATCGATTCTCCGCTGAACGGATTAATGGCATACGAACCCGTGAATACGCCCGTCACGCGGCGGTCGGCAATGCGTTCGCGCTCGGTGCGGCGTTTTACTTGATCCAGATATGCCTCGACCTCAGCTTTTTGCTCGTGCCGAACCAATGCATCGACATATTCGCTTTCGGGCGCAAGCACCATGAAGGTAACGCCGTAGATGGTGTCGGCGCGGGTGGTGAAGACGAGAAGCTTTAGCTCGTCAGACCTCTCCCCCGACCCCTCTCCACAGGAGAGGGGAGGCGTTGCGCCGTGTGCGTTATCGGAGGACTTTTCGGATGAGGACTTTTCCTCGTTTGAGACGTCGTCCAAATCGCCCCACTTTTTCGAAGGTTTCGTATCCAAATATTCTTTTATTTTCCGGGCAATCGATGTCGGATTTTGGAGTATTTCGTCATTCGAAAAGCGAATAACTTCAAATCCGCTGTCCTCCAATATTCGGGTACGCATTTCATCGTAATCTTTTTGTTCGGCGGTGTTGTGGATACCGCCGTCAATCTCGACGACAACACCTTTGTCTAGCGAAACGAAATCGACAACGAAAGTGTCAATGATATGTTGTCGCCTGATTTTATGCCCGGTTTTCTTTGCCCTTAATTCTTCCCAAAGCGCATTCTCGGCTGCTGTTTGGTGGGAACGTAATGCTTTGGCTGCCGTTTCCAATTTTGTCCAAAGCCTTGCATCCGTCGTGTGAAAACGTGATCCGTCTTGGTATGCCGAACTTTCATTTTTCTCCCGACCGGTAATATTCTCTCCGAGCACGGCCCCCCTCTCCTGTGGAGAGGGGTTGGGGGAGAGGTCTGACGTATCGGGAGAGGTTCTATGGGATAGGTTTGCCGTATCGGGAGCAGCATCGGCGATTTTGAACCAAATTTCCGCCCCCTCGCTTCTTCCGATCCAATTCCGTTGCGTTTCTTTCAGCGACTCCGTCCATTCGACGGTGTCCAGCCCGTCCAGCAGACGTTGCGCATACGCCGACACACGCAGGCTCCATTGACGCATCAATTTCTGCTCCACGGGATGTCCGCCGCGAACCGACACGCCGTCACTCACTTCGTCGTTGGCCAGCACCGTTCCCAGCGCGGGACACCAGTTCACCATCGTGTCGGCCAGATAGGCGATGCGGTAATTGAGCAAAATCTCTTGTTGTTCCTTTTCCGACTTGGCCTCCCATTCCTCGGCCGTGAAACTCAATTCCTCGCTGCAAGCGATGTTCAAATCCTTGCTCCCTTGTTGCTCGAAAACACCGATAAGCTCGTCGATCGGGCGCGCCTGTTGTGCATCATAACAATAGTACGATTGAAACATTTTGATAAACGCCCATTGCGTCCATTTGTAATAACCCGGTTCGCAAGTGCGGATTTCACGGCTCCAATCGAACGACAGTCCGATTTTATCCAACTGTTCGCGGTAACGATCGATATTCCGTTCGGTAGTAACCGCCGGATGCTGTCCCGTTTGAATCGCATATTGTTCCGCCGGCAATCCGTAAGCATCGTAGCCCATCGGATGCAGCACGTTGAAGCCTTGATGCCGCTTGAAACGACTGTAAATGTCGGAAGCGATGTAGCCAAGCGGATGCCCCACGTGCAAACCTGCGCCCGAAGGATACGGGAACATGTCGAGCACGTAATATTTCGGTTTGCCCGAATCTTCGGTTACCTTGCAGGTCTTGTTTTCCACCCAGTATTTCTGCCACTTGAGGTCGATCGCTTTAAAATTATATTCCATGATTTACTTATAATTTTCTTTTTTGAATTTGAACCTGCAAAGATACAATAAATGAAGGGCGGTGGTTAATACTTTTCTCGGTCAAATTTTGTACAAAGTGAAAAAGCAGGCATAATAAAATCATAATAATATAGTCGGGTGTGAAAAAAGCTCCATTCAATTATCTATCCGATTGCGGAATTATGGAGTTATTTTGTACTTGACGTCTTTGCGTGATTATTCTCTCGCAAAGCCACGCGAGGAAAAGTATGAATGTACAACCGAGTTTTCGAGCTTCACCGAAGGTAAAACTTGACCGCAAGGAGTATAATCAATTACGATGAATGAGACTATGATTGTTTGAAATTTCGTAAAGGGTGAATAGATGCCCTACGCGGTTCCTCGCATATACACGCTCAGCGGCAATCGCCGTCCCGCACGGTCGGGAATAAACAACTCGCCGCATTCGCCCGTGATTTGCGGAAAATGCGATTTGACGATATTCTCGGCCACCAATGCCGAAAAGCCCATCGAATAGAGATTCAATACCAAAAACGACTTTTCGGGCGACAACAACTTGCCCGCTAATTCCATCAATTCGTCGATGCCGTCTTCGAGAATCCATTTCTCGCCTTCGGGGCCGCGACCGTAGGCGGGCGGGTCGAGAATGATGCCCGTGTATTGCTTGCCGCGTTTGACTTCGCGCCGCAGATATTTCATGGCGTCTTCCAC
>JAVBRP010000301.1:0-11505 GCA_031547815.1 Bacteroidales bacterium
CGAACTGGCCGACTATTGTGTCAGCGCGTCGGCAGTAATTGTTGGCTCCAGCAACCTGTCCGACCAAACCATCAGTTTCATGCAGGAGCTTACCGAAGCCATTTCGTCAACCCGGCGCAGCATGCTGATCGCTACCCTGCCTGCCAGCGACGCGGAAGTAGCATCGTCGCCGGTGGCTGCACAAATACTGACTGCTCTCGATAACCGCATTGTACGTGTCGGGGTGAACATTCAACCGGTGAAAGACGATGAAATATTCGAGGTTGTCCGTCGTCGTCTGTTCGAGGACATTGGCGATATACAGGAGATCGACCGTGTGATAGCCCGCTACAGGAGCACTTACCATAACCGCCGGTCAGACCTGCCTTCGTATGCCGATAAAGCAGAGTACAGTCGGCTGATGCAGAAATCCTATCCGTTTCATCCCGAACTGATCAACATGTTTCGGTTGCGTTGGGGAGCCGATCACCGGTTTCAGCGTACACGCGGCGTATTGCGCATATTGGCGTCCATTGTGAGCGATTTGTGGCAACGCCGCAGTTCCCTCACCGGAATCCAGGCCCTGATCCACACCTCGGATGTGAACCTGTCCAACGTATCGTCACTCACCGGCACCATCACCAACCTGATGGGCGGGCAGTGGGAAACGGTGATGCAAGCCGATGTATGCGGCACATCGAGCAATGCAGCAAAAATTGACAATGAAAATCCGAATCCGGGACGGTTCAACCTCACGCAGGGGATTGCTACCACTTTGCTGTTGGCATCTTTTGGCCCCACACAAAACAAGGGATTGCACATCAACGAATTGAAACTTTGCGTGCTGAAACCGGCTTCCTTTAACCATAATGACATCAACGGGGCGCTTGACAAACTCGAAAGTGTGGCGCATTACCTGTACTCGGGTAACGTCGGCAACAAGAGCTATTGGTTCCACACCAAACCGAATATCAATATACTGATCAACCAGGCCAAAGCTGATATTGATCGTAATGCCCAATATGCCGAGATCAATAAACGGCTCACGACGGTGTCACGTCCCATCAATTCCTTTCGGGTACTGGTTAATCCCACCGACGATGTCCCGGAGCAAAAATCTCTTGCACTGGCCATTCTCAACCCCGCATTTGCCACCAATTACACCAATATCAATCCCGACACTTTAAAAGAGGTGCAGAAGATATCCTTATACCGGGGCTGTAGCGACAGGGTTTTCCGTAACACCATCCTGTACCTCGTGTGTTCCGATACAGGGCAGGCTGTTTTGTTGGAAAACGTTAAGGATTACTTAGCTTGCGAAAAAATCCAATCCGAGTACTCCGGGCGCATCGAACAGGATCAGAAACAAGAATTGAGGCAAAAAACGGATGCCTTTTCCAACCAGGTCAACATCAATCTCATCAAAGCATACAATATTGTATTGAAACACGCTTCGAAAAGGGATATTGAGAAGAAGGAAATATCCATTTTCACCAATGATTTTGCGACTCAGGTCGAGAAAAATGTCATAGAAACACTCAAGGAGGAAGAATGGTTGCTCGACTCCATCGGGATAGGCCTTCTACGCCAGTACAACCTGCTGCCTACCCTCGAACAACCGGTCAGGGTGAACGATTTATACGAAGCATTCCTGCGGTATGACGATAAACCGATGATACGCTACCGGGAAGCCATCAGGCAAAGCCTTTTGAAATATTGTATCAATGGCGAATTCAATATTGCGTATGGCGATGCCCCGGAATACAACCGTATCTACCACAAGGAAAATGTCCCATCCCTCGATGTTACCGACCCGCAATTTTGGTTGATCGATAAAACGGTTTACTCTAAAAAAGATGAAGGCACCCATATGGAAGAACCCACGCAAACACCTGTGATAACATCTCCAACGGATAAGCCTGAACCCGAAGATGACAAGCCTCTCCAACCCAAGCGGTTTAAATCATTGACCGTTTCGGGAAAAGTGCCTTTGGAGCGTTATACCGATCTGTTTAGCAGTTTTGTCGTTCCATTAAAAAATAATCGTATTGAGATTGAAGTTAGGTTTAAGGGAAAAAGTACCGAGGCTTTCCCCTTGGACGAATCTGCTCAAATCTATAAAGTGATCAAAGAATCCGCCAAGCAATTGGGGTTGAACTTGGAGGAGGAGGAATAATCATATAAACATAATCTATAAAGACATGAACACTCAGATTGAAAAAGCCAAAAGGCAATTGCGAGAGATCGCAACAATGCTAGCTGAAATGGAAAGCATTGGTGCAGAAGAAAAATCAGCTTCTGTGAATGATCAACCTATCAGGTGTATTGCCAAATATGGGCAATTGTATGATATGGCGACACAAAAAAGAATTGTTTTTATTGAAAATTCTATTTGTGAATTGTCCTGTACAAATTTTAAATATCCTGCTGAAGAAGAGATTTCCTGCAAAACCGTGGATGAATTGGCAAAGGAAGTAACTGCAAAAAATGGAGGATATCGTAAAATATTTGATAGGGGAAAAGTATTGTATTTTTATCTGATGCAGCCTCAAAATGAGGAAAAGGATAAAGAATTGAAAAAGGAACACAGAAGGTATACTTTCAAATGTGTCCTGTTGGAGGATTTATATGTAAAACAAACAGAAAAGAAAAACGGACATGGATATAAGTTTTATGAATGTCACTGTAAAACAGTAGAATCCAATGCTGCTTATTTTGAAAGCACTTCCGGGAAATCATTGGCCGAATTATTCCGGAAAACAAGCATTCTATATAACGAGGACTATACAAGCGCCAATGCCTTGGTAACAGATTACTATCATGTTGATAAATATTTTGGTGATAATAATAAACTAAAGAGTGCATGTGATAGATTGTTTGAAAATTAAGCAGGATCATTTGATAAATTATTTTTTGTAGAATTTTTTTTAACCCGCCGGTACCGCATTCGCGGGAGAGCAGGCTGCTGCCGAACTTCATAGTATTATTGTATTAAATTTACGGGGAAGAATGAAAAGATTTTCAACAATTATTTCCCATCAAAAAAGCCGGACATCACAGCCCGGCTTTCATCATTATTAACCACAATAACAAACTATTCGGCTGTTGCAGGAGCTGCCGCTCCCGTTCCGGCCAAACGTTTATAGTTATTATATCTCCACTTGGCGTTTTCTTCGGCAGCCTTGAACAATTCGTCCGCTTCGGCGGGATATTGTTTCTTGAGCGACGAATAGCGCACCTCGCTGAGAATAAATTCTTGGAATTTGCTCCATTCCGGCTCTTTCGAATCCAGTTGGAACGGATTTTGGCCTTCGGCTTCGAGCATCGGGTTGTAACGATACATCTGCCAGTAACCGCAAGCCACGGCGAGCTTTTCCTGCTCTTGCGTCTTGCCCATGCCGGCACGCAATCCGTGATTGATACACGGCGAGTAAGCGATGATCAGCGACGGCCCGTCGTATGCTTCGGCTTCGCGCAAAGCTTTCAGATATTGCGTATTGTTGGCGCCCATGGCTACTTGCGCCACGTATACATAGCCGTAGCTCATAGCCATCATGCCGAGGTCTTTCTTGCGAACGCGCTTTCCTGCTGCTGCAAACTTGGCGATGGCGCCCACGGGAGTCGATTTCGACGCTTGACCGCCCGTGTTGGAATACACTTCGGTGTCGAGCACCAGCACGTTCACGTTTTCGCCCGATGCCAGCACGTGGTCCAAACCGCCGTAGCCGATATCGTAAGCCCAACCGTCGCCGCCGATAATCCAGATCGATTTCTTGACGAGATACTGGCGCAGATCGTATATTTCATTGCAATATTTGCAATCGCAGCTTTCGATGAACGGCAATAGATCGGCCGATGCCTTTTTACTGTCGGCAGCCGTGTCGGCTGCTTTCCATGCCGAAAAAGCGGCTTTCGCTTCGTCGGAACATTTTCCTTCCTGTACGGCGGCGTCCATCAGACGTTCGATGCGTTCGCGCATGTGCTTCACGCCGGTGGCCATACCCAAGCCGTATTCGGCATTATCTTCGAACAGCGAGTTGCCCCAAGCGGGACCTTGTCCTTTCGCGTTCATGCAATACGGAGTGGACGGAGCCGAACCGCTGTAAATCGACGAGCAACCGGTGGCGTTGGCAACCATCATGCGGTCGCCGAACAATTGCGAAACGAGCTTCACGTAAGGCGTTTCGCCGCAACCCGCACAGGCGCCCGAAAATTCGAACAACGGTTGCGCAAACTGACTGTTCTTCACGTTTTGCTCTTTCGGAGCGATGGTATCTTTGTAAGTGATCTTTTCTACGGCATAATCCCACAACTCGTTTTGCGCCATTTGGCTTTCGAGCGGTTTCATTTCGAGGGCTTTAGCGCCTTTCTTGCCGGGGCATACGTCGGCGCAGTTGCCGCAACCGGTACAATCCAGCGGACTGATCTGTATGCGGAATTCCAAACCTTCGAACGTCTTTTGCGGAATGGCCGCGATGGTGGCCGCACCTTTCAATCCCGCTTTTTCTTCGGCATTCACCAGGAACGGACGGATGACGGCGTGCGGACAAACGTAAGCGCATTGGTTGCATTGAATACAATTGTCGGGAATCCATTCGGGAACGTTCACCGCGATACCGCGTTTTTCGTAAGCGGCCGTCCCTTGCGGGAAAGTACCGTCTTCGCGTCCCACGAAAGTGCTCACGGGGAGATCGTCGCCGCGTTGGCCGTTGATCACATCCACCACGTTGCGGATAAATTCGGGACGTTTCGGATCGGCGGGAGCCGCATCGGCTTCGGGGTCGAGTTTCGACCAAGCGGGATCGACATCCACTTTGGTAACTTCACCGCCGCGATCGACCGCCGCGTTGTTCATCTTCACGATGTCTTCGCCCTTGCGGCCGTACGATTTCTGATTTGCGGCTTTCATTTCGCAAACTGCCAATTCGTAAGGAATAACTTCCGAAATCTTGAAGAACGACGATTGCAGGATCGTGTTGGTGCGGGTGGTTCCCAAACCTACTTCTTCGGCAATCTTGATGGCGTCGATGATGTAGAACGAAATCTCGTTATCGGCCAAGTATTTTTTGATCTTGTTAGGAAGTTTTTCGCAAGTCGTTGCAGCGTCCCACTTGCTGTTGAGCAGGAAAGTGCCGCCTTTGCGAAGACCTTTCAATATGTCGTATTGATGGATGTACGGGAAAACGTGACAAGCCACAAAATCGGGCGTTCCCACCAAGTAGGGCGCGCGAATGGGCGAATCGCCGAAACGAAGGTGCGAGATGGTGATACCGCCCGTCTTCTTCGAATCGTAAGCAAAATACGCTTGGCAATATTTGTCGGTGGTTTCGCCGATGATCTTGATCGAGTTCTTGTTGGCGCCCACAGTTCCGTCGCCGCCGATTCCGTAGAATTTGCCTTGGAACGTGCCTTTGGGCATGATATTTACTTCAGGACGCAACGGCAGCGAAAGAAACGTTACATCGTCCACGATACCCAACGTAAAGCCGTTTTTGGGTTCGTTCATCTTCATGTTGTCCACAACCGACATGATGTGCGCCGCAGTGGTGTCTTTCGACGACAATCCGTAACGTCCGCCGATGATCATCGGAGCGCCGGCCTTGCCGTAGAACAGATCTTTCACGTCCAGATAGAGCGGTTCGCCGTTGGCGCCCGGTTCCTTCGTGCGATCGAGTACCGTGATGCGTTTTACGCTCTTGGGCAATACGTTGAAGAAATATTTGGCGGAGAACGGACGATAAAGATGTACGGAAATCAAACTGACTTTTTCGCCTTTCGCGGCAAGGTAATCGATCGTTTCCTTGATGGTGTCGGTAATCGAACCCATCGCCACGATGATGTTTTCCGCATCGGGCGCACCGTAATAGCTGAACGGGTGGTATTCGCGGCCGGTGATCTTCTTGATTTCCTGCATATAGCTTTCCACCATGTCGGGCAACGCCAAATAGAACTTATTGGCTGCTTCGCGCGACTGGAAATATACATCGGGATTTTGCGCCGTGCCGCGCGTTACGGGATGTTCGGGATTGAGCGCGCGGTCGCGGAATTGTTGAACGGCGTTCCAATCCAACAAACCCGAAAGTTGTTCGGTCGAAATCGTTTCGATTTTTTGTATTTCGTGCGATGTGCGGAATCCGTCGAAGAAATGCAGGAACGGCACGCGCGATTTGATGGCGGTGAGATGCGCCACGGCTGCCAAATCCATTACTTCCTGTACGCTTCCGGTGGCCAGCATGGCAAAGCCCGTTTGGCGGGTGCTCATCACGTCGCTGTGATCGCCGAAGATCGACAACGCCTGTGCGGCCAAGCTGCGCGCCGACACGTGGAATACGCCCGGCAACAGTTCGCCCGAAATCTTGTACATGTTGGGAATCATCAATAACAAGCCTTGCGATGCGGTGAAGGTCGAGGTGAGCGCGCCCGACTGCAACGAACCGTGAACGGCTCCGGCAGCGCCGGCCTCGCTTTGCATTTCGACAACTTTCACCGGTTCGTTGAACAGGTTTTTCTTTCCTTTAGCTGCCCATTCGTCAACATATTCGGCCATTGTCGACGACGGAGTGATGGGATAAATGGCGGCCACTTCGCTGAACATGTAAGCGATGTGCGCTGCGGCATAGTTCCCGTCACAGGTTAAGTATTTTTTTTCTACTGCCATGTTTTCTAACTGATTTTAAAGATATTTCTATTTTTATTTTTGAGGTGCAAAGATACAAAAATATTTGGAGTAAAGTATGCCAAAATAAAGGGCCGGCAATTTAGAATTGGTCTATATTAGATATTTCGACACCTGCCGAATTCAAATCAAAAAGCAAACCAAAATAACGACGAATGCTTTCTTATTCAAGACATACAGAAATATATAATTTTTTTATTAGGTAAAAATAAATAAATTATTAGATATTTATAATAAAATAATTCTTCATGCAGCAATATAATTATAGACAACCAGGTTATTTATAATATTTCATGCATCGATAATCATCATTTGCCTAAACAGATTAATTCTTTTTTTGAGGTGCTTTTTTATTTCTTGTTCTTTTTGACGCCGCAAAAAGAACCAAAAACGGCTTGACGATTTTAACGCGCTCCGCCTACCGGCTTCGCTTGAACGGAAAATCGTCAATATGGAGCCTGCGGCATTTTTTTGACGGGCAAAGCCATGAAACGCGCTTTATCCGCAGGTCAGAATTAGCGCGGGCGTTAGCCCGTTTATCCAAGCGAAGCTTTCCTTACTTGGCAAAATTCCGTCCAAACGAAGCCGACAGGCAGAGTGCGTTTATTTTGCCAGCCCTTTTTGGTACTTTTTGGGGCGCCAAAAAGTACAGAAGAAGCACTCGTGGATAACAATACTTCATTCCGTATAGCACCTCAAAAAAAGAATTAACTCCTAAATATTTTATTCACCATATCATTATAATGTATTATATTTGCATCAATATTTTATTAGATATAACTAAATAATATTTTAAACATGTACAAACGATCATATTTACAGGGTATTACCGATAGAATGATTGGTGAAAGAAGTTTTGTACAAGTACTTTCGGGGCCTCGGCAAATCGGCAAAACGACCTTGATGTACCAACTGATGGACGGGCTGCCTTTCGAGTCGCTCTATGTGACGGCGGACGATGTTCCGGCAGCCGATCGCAATTGGTTGCGTCGCACGTGGGACGACGCAAGACGAAAACTCACCGAGACGGGTGGTTCGGAATTGCTGTTGATCATCGACGAAATCCAAAAAATTGAAAATTGGAGCGAAACCGTAAAAAAAGAATGGGACGAAGACAGCCGCCTGAACCGGAATCTGAAAGTGATCCTTCTCGGATCGTCAAGTTTATTAATTCAGACGGGATTAACGGAGTCGATGGCAGGTCGCTTCGAAATCATACACCTCACGCATTGGACATATCCCGAAATGCGCGATGCATTCGGTTGGGATGTGAATCAATATATATGGTTCGGCGGTTATCCCGGCTCGGCAAAGCTGATCGGGGATGAATTGCGTTGGAAAAACTATATCCGCAATTCGCTGATCGAGACAAGTATATCGAAAGACGTGCTGATGATGACACGTGTGGACAAGCCTGCATTGCTGAAACGGCTGTTCGAAATCGGGTGCGTCTATTCCGCACAAATCGTGTCGTTGAACAAAGTGCAGGGAGAATTGCAGGAAAAAGGCAATCTGACAACGCTTTCCAATTACCTGAAGTTAGTGGAAGGAGCCGGTTTGTTGGGCGGTCTGGAAAAGTATTCGGGAGACATCATTCGCAAACGTTCCTCTAAGCCTAAATTCCAAGCATTCAACAATGCATTGGTAAGTTCTCTTCACGGTTCGCATTACCGCGATATCCAATCCGACCGCAAAGCGTGGGGGCGTTTGGCGGAGTCGGCTGTGGGCGCACACCTGATCAATGCTGCCGTGGGCGGCAGGTTCAACTTGTATTATTGGAATGAAAACAGCAGAGAAGTCGATTTCGTAATGGAACGGCAGGAAAAGGTTATCGCCATCGAAGTGAAAAGCGGGCACGCCGGCAGCAACGAAGGCATGAATATCTTCGACGCTGCTTATCATCCCGATCGGATGTTTACTGTGGGTACCGACGGAATACCGTTCGAAGAGTTTTTGTCTTCCGACCCGGTTGCATTATTCGATATATAAAAAGCTCGGAGATTTCTAAAACCTCCGAGTGTTACACAAATTTACAAATTGATGATCAAATCGTTTAAACTGCGTTTGGGTACATGATGAACGCTTTGCTCGTCGCGCCAATACTTGATGTCGCCGTCATCGCCTAACGGTTCGATCACCACCGTTTCGCCCGGCCGGCCCAATGCAATCACCTGCACAACCGAATACCGTTCGGGAATATTCAACGCATCGCACAGGTACGAATGATTTACCGAACCGATGATGCAACCGCCGTAGCCTTTTTCGACGGCCGTCAACAAAATGGCCATGGACACGATGCCGTGATCGCAAAAGTAATTTTTGGAGATGCTGTCGTCATTCAATATGATGATGTACGCCGCGGGCCGTTCCCCTTCCGCGGGGCCGTCCCAACCTTTGAGATAACCGGCCCATGCCAGCGCGGGAAATATTTTCGCGTTCGTTTCCGGCGTATTCGACAACACGTAACGAAGCGTTTGCGCATTTCGCCCCGACGGCGTTAAACGGGCGTTTTCGATCATCTCGCGCAAATCGCCGTCCGAAACGGCCTCTTCTTGTTTGAATCGGCGATAACTTCTGTTTTTCTTGATTAAATCCGAAATCATAAAATATGGTTGACGTATATATTTCAAAATAAGGGCTGTTCAAAAAGGCTGTTTCCAACTCGTCATTGCGAACGGCAGCGAAGCTCGACGAAATCAATCATTTTGATTATCATGAGATTGATTTCGTCGAGATACGCTTCGCTACGGTTGCTTCGTTGTTCCCCCTCGCTTGACGTTCGGTTTCGACTTTTTGAGCCTCTTTGCGTTATTTTCGCTTTCGCGAAAAAAGAACCGCCTGCTGCAATTGCGAGCCTGCCGAAATCAACGCCGTTGATACCGTATTTGTTTATTTCGGCAGGTTCTGTTTATTCGAAGATAACTCAGAATTTAAAGAAATTCTTTGCGTTGCGATAACAAACGTTCTCCACCAATTGCCCGATGAACGGCATTTCCGAAGCGGGCAGTTCGCCGTTTTCCACATCGTTGCCAATCAGGTTGCAAAGAATGCGGCGGAAATATTCGTGGCGCGGGTACGACAGGAAACTGCGCGAATCGGTGAGCATGCCCACAAAACGGCTGAGCAAACCGAGCACCGAAAGCGAATTCATCTGCGCTTCCATGCCGACCTTTTGATCAAGGAACCACCAACCCGAACCGAATTGCATTTTGCCGGCCACGCTTCCGTCTTGGAAGTTGCCGATCATGGTGGCAATCATGTCGTTGTCGCGCGGATTCAGGTTGTAAAGAATCGTTTTGGCCAACTTGTTTTCGGTATCCAACCGATTGAGGAATTTCGACAGATTTTGCGCTATGGTGAAATCGCCGATGGAATCGAAGCCCGTATCGGCTCCCAATTGCTTGAACAACCGTGTGTTGTTGTTGCGGATGGCGCCGTAGTGGAACTGTTGCGTCCAACCTTTTTCGTGGTCCATCTTGGCACCTTCGGTCATCAATGCCGATTTGAACCGGATGATTTCCGCGCGGGTCAATTCCTTGCCCGAATACACCTTATTGAATATGGCGTCGATTTCCGCCGGCGTGTAATCTTCGGCGTAAAATTCTTCGATACCGTGGTCGGACAACTTGCAGCCGACCGTCGCAAAGTAGTCGTGACGATTGCGCAACGCTTCGATCAGATCGGCAAACTTACCGATGCGCACACCCGATACTTCCGACAACTTTTCCACGTATGCTTTGTAGGCTGCGGGATTTTCCACAGCCATCGCCTTGTCGGGACGCCACGTGGGCAACACTTTGACGTCGAACCCTTCTTTTTGCAACGCACGGTGGTGTTCCAGCGAATCGACCGGATCGTCGGTCGTACAAACCGCTTCCACATTGAATTTCTTCATCAGTCCGCGAGCGCTGTATTCGGGCGTACGAAGTTTTTCGGTGCACGCGGCAAAAACATCGGCTGCCGTAGCGGGATTTAAGATTTTATCCACGCCGAAAGCGCGCCGCAATTCCAAATGCGTCCAATGATACAGCGGGTTACGCATGGTATACGGAACCGTTTCCGCCCATTTTTCGAACTTTTCCCAATCGGAGGTGTCCTTGCCCGTGCAGAAACGTTCGTCGACACCGTTCGTACGCATGGCGCGCCACTTGTAATGGTCGCCTTCGAGCCAAATTTGCCCGAGATTGTCGAATTTGCGGTCGTTGGCAATCATCGACGGGTCTAAGTGACAGTGATAATCGATGATCGGCATTTTTGCCGCATGATTGTGATACAACTGTTGCGCCGTTTCGGTTCGCAACAGGAAATTTTCATCCATGAAAGGCTTCATCATTATTTTTGATTTTAAATTTTTGATTTTTGAATAGAAAATCAATCGTTAATTAATCTATCTATTTCATCCAAATGCAACTTGAAATGTCGCAAATAATCCAACATCATTGCTTGGAGCGATACTTTCTCGCCCAATGCCGTAATCCATTCATTATCCATTTTATCCGGGTTTACATGATTCATCACGTGAACAATATGACGATTGGAATATTTCCATAGTCGGATAAGATTGTGCCAATCCTCTGTTTGATAGCTTTGTATTGCGATCCAACGGTCGTTATTCCCCAAATTTGCATAATCCGGAAAAAACAACGGGTTCGGCTGATATTGCAAATGAACGATCCGATGCGTATTGTTGGAAGCGGAATCGATGATATGCCCCAAAATCTGTTTGATCGTTCTATTTTGGTTGTTTCGCCTGTCGGAAATCACATCTTCCGGCAAAGCCTCCAATTTTGGTTCCCATTCGTCAACCAAACGCAACAATTCTTGATTATTCGCTTTTAATTCATCCATAT
>JAVBRP010000165.1:0-3521 GCA_031547815.1 Bacteroidales bacterium
AATATTGCACGCCGGCGGCCGGCTGCGCAAAACTTTCGGTAATACCGGGCATCGCCATAACGGGAGTCATACCCAACGCAGCGCCTGTCGCTAAAAATGTACGTCTTTTCATTTTTGATTTTTGTATTTTGATTTTTGATTGATAGAACGCAGATGACGCGGATCGAACGGATTTTTGCGGATTTTTTCAGTTACAAATGACAAGTGACAATGCATTGAACTTTAAACTTCAAACCTGACTTTAAACCTGAAACCTGAAACTTCAAATCCCGAAAGATTCGGAATCCGCGATTCTTTTCAAATCGGCCAATGCCACGGCGGTTGCCGCTTCGAGCACGGGCGGCATCCGTAAGGTAATGCACGTATCGTGGCGGCCGGGCGTTTCCAAAGTCGTCGGTTCGCCGGTTTTGAAATTGAACGTTTGTTGCGGCCGGGCAACGGACGAGGTCGGTTTCACGGCTACGCGAAACACCACGGGGTTGCCGTTGGTGATTCCGCCGTTGATTCCTCCCGCATGGTTGGTTTTCGTGCGGCCGCCGGCATCCGCGAAAGCGTCGTTGTGCTCGCTGCCGTGCATCCGTGCCGCGGCAAAACCCGCGCCGAATTCGATCCCTTTGATGGCGGGAACGGCAAACACGATGTGTGCGATCATCGATTCCGCACCGTCGAAGAACGGCTCGCCCCACCCCGCGGGAATATTGCTGACGGTGCACTCCACGATGCCGCCCGCCGAATCGCGTTCCTCAAGGCATTGTTCGATAATCGCTTCGTAATTTGCGCTTCCGCCGATTTCGAGAATGCGGCTTCCGACCGCAGCGGGGGCAATCATTTTCTTGGCCACGACGCCCGCCGCAACCAAACCCGCAGTGACGCGCCCCGAAAAGTGGCCGCTGCCGCGATAGTCGGTAAAGCCTTTGTATTTGATCGCCGACACGAAATCGGCATGGCCGGGACGCGGAATGTCGCGGAACAGGGAATAATCTTTCGATCGGGTATCGGTATTTTCAATCAAGATCAGGATCGGCGCTCCGGTAGTAAATCCGTTAAAAACGCCGCTCATGATCTTCGGCGTGTCGGCTTCGGTGCGCGGCGTGGTTCCTTTGCCTCCGCTCCGTCGACGGCGCATGTCCGCTTCAAAATCGGCTTCCGACAGTTCGATGCCGGGAAGACATCCGTCAATGCAGACGCCGACGCACGGTCCGTGCGACTCTCCGAAAATGCTGACACGAAACAGTCTTCCGAAAGAATTCATGATGAGGTATGTTTATCGGCAATTTTGAAATTCCAAAATTACATCTTTATCCGAA
The DNA here is from genome assembly GCA_031547815.1 of Bacteroidales bacterium. Taxonomy (GTDB): domain Bacteria; phylum Bacteroidota; class Bacteroidia; order Bacteroidales; family UBA4181; genus JAIRLS01. The sequence goes on from JAVBRP010000165.1 coordinate 1,308, forward strand.
TAATCGGGACAATCGCACGCAAATTTCCGGTATTTTTCGGAAAGCAAATTTTCTTCCGGTCGCCGACATTCTATCCGAAGACCTTGTTTCATACTTATATCCGAAAAATTAATGATTTTTTTACATTGAAATCGCGCGCGAATAGTAAAATTGGCATAAATTTGGCATTGAAAACGCGAAGTAGAAAAGTATAGCATTCATTGAAATATGGCAAAGATTAAACGTATCGGCGTATTGACATCGGGGGGCGACGCTCCGGGAATGAACGCCGCAATTCGCGCGGTGACGCGCGCCGGCATCAACAATAATTTGGAAGTTTTCGGCATCATGAGGGGTTACGAGGGAATGATCGACGGCGACATTATCCCGATGAACTCGGAAACGGTGAGCGGCATTATTCAAAAGGGCGGAACATTCCTGCTGACGGCTCGCAGCAAGCGCTTTCGCGAATACGACGGCCGCAAGGAGGCTTTCGAGCAGTTGAAACGTTTCGATATAGACGCCGTGGTGGTGATCGGCGGCGACGGTTCGTTTACGGGCGCCAACATTATGTCCACCGAATTCGACATTCCGTTTATCGGCATTCCCGGCACCATAGACAACGATTTGTTCGGAACGGATTACACCATCGGGTTCGACACGGCGTTGAATACCGTGGTGGAAGCGGTCGACAAAATTCGCGACACGGCAAGTTCGCACAACCGTATTTTCTTTGTGGAGGTGATGGGCCGCGAAGCCGGTTTTGTGGCCATCAACAGCGGTATTGCCTGCGGTGCGGAGATCGTCATGATTCCCGAAGAAAAGAATCAGATAGAAAAAGCGCGCAAATTTTTGGCAGAGCGCGCCCGCAAAAACAAGTCGAGCATCATTCTCGTGGCCGAAGGTTTGGAAGAAGGCAGCACCATGCAAATCGCCGAAATCCTGAAACCCGAATTTCCGCAGTTCGACATGCGCGTTTCCATTCTCGGACACATCCAACGCGGCGGTTCGCCCAGCGCAAAGGACCGCGTGATTGCCAGCCGTATGGGAGCCGCTGCCATCGAGGCGCTGCTCGATAACCAGAAATGTATCATGATCGGGTTGGTGAACGACGAGATCGTACAGGTGCCGCTGAACAAAACGGTGAAGATGCACAAGGCGATCGATGAGGATCTGATCAACCTCGCGGAAGGAATTTCCACGTTCGGCCCGCCGAAGTAGAAGGTATAATTTACATTGAATGGGGCTTGCGCGCGTCACAAACGCGCGCAAGTTTTGTTTTTGTGCCATCGGTTGTCGCATTCATTGCCCTGCGCAACTTGCGTATCAATAAAACTAAGAGGCATCAACCAATAAAGGGGACTTTCGCAAAGCACGGTATACCGAGACTCCCCTTTAGGGATCGGGGGTAAAGCATAATGATAAAATTCTTAACTATACTTCACGCGGAGTTATTTTGTGCTTCGCGCCTTGACGTCTTTGCGTGATATTACCTCTCGCAAAGGCGCTAAGACGCAAAGAGGAATATCACAAAACTTGACCGCGCGAAGTATAAACGACATTGAAATGCAATTGTCATGCATCCTGTTTCAAGCATTTCGAACGGCAATGCATTTACCGCTCAACGCGGGGCTTCATCGCCGATTTGTGCCAATTGCGGTTCCGCTTTAGCGTAATCTTTAATGATTTTAATCGTAATAAGTGCAAGCGGAATTCCCAAAAGGCCCGAAATAATATGCCCTGTTGTCAATACAATGTAATCATCAATCGTTTCGGCATTTCTCAAGGTAAATCTTAAAATATAATTGCCGATAAAGCCGGTAATGAGCCATAAAGCCCACCACAGGCCCAAGTAACTTGTTGAATAATCAATTTTTTCGGAAAGCCCGTTCTTTATAAAAAGCTCTTTGGTTTCAACATACAATTCTCTCATTATTTGATAGGGGCGATACAGATTGATGATCGGAACAAACCAGGCGCCCGCTGCCCAACTTTCTGCATGAGCAAGATAGCCGACTTTTTGATGCAAGTTGAAATATGCCCTTCTGAACCACAGAATAAATGTAAAAGCCGAAATCAGATAGGCAATCAGGTAAACGACACCGCAAATTTGCTCTCTTGCGTCGTTCGCTTCTGCGGCTTCGTCGGATATTGAACCGCCGTTAGCCACGGTTTGAAGCAGATCGTATTGCATACAACTCGATATAAGATTCACCACTTCTAAAAATAAGACAA
>JAVBRP010000203.1:0-5531 GCA_031547815.1 Bacteroidales bacterium
CTTAACCGGATCAAGAAGGAAACCTCACCGGGCATGGTATCCGACCAGGTGCAGCAGATCAGCTACACGGCCTTCCACAAGGCAAAAACCATTACCGAAACCAAGTATGGTAAGGACTACCGCCTGGAGATCGATTACGGCCCTGATCACCAACGGGTAAAAACGGAACTGAAAGAGAACGGGAGTATCATATAAACCGTTATCTTTGCGGATAATTACGAGCGGGTAACCAAAGGCGGAACGACGCAACATCCGGCTTACCTTGCGGGCGGCGACGGGTTGAGCGCCGGTGCGGTGCGCCGGGAAGGGTAGTCGGCTTTGACCTTTTATTATGTGCATCCCGATCATTTGGGCAGCATTTCGGTGGTAACCGACCGCGACGGCGCGGTGAAGCAAAAATGCACCTACGATGCTTGGGGACGCCGCACGCTCGTTTCGGGTTCTTTGATATTCGACCGCGGCTTTACGGGCCACGAACATTTGGACGAGTTTGCGCTGATCAACATGAACGGGCGGATGTACGATCCGGTGATCGGAAGATTTCTAAGCCCCGACCCGTATGTGCAGAGTCCGTTGTATGCGCAGAGTTTCAACAGGTACTCGTATGCATGGAATAACCCGCTGGTGTATACCGATCCGAACGGAGAGTTTCTCGGTTTAGCTTTGTTTATATTCGGATCAGGTTTGATGAAAATGGTTTTTGACGGACAGCAATCTGACGGGAGTTGGAGTTGGAAAGCAGCGGGTAAAGGATTTTTACAAGGCATGGCATTATCAGGTGCAATGGTAGGCTCTGTTTATTTATCTGCCCTGCCCGGCATGTTGGGAACAACCGGTTTTTTTCCTTCGGCATTGTTGTATGGCGGCGGTACATTTGCATCAAGTGCAATAACAAGCGGAGTGACGTCATGGAACATGACGGGGAACTTTAATGTGGATTGGAAATCAGCTGCCATTATGGGCGGAATATCTGGGTTGATGGGAGGTATTGGTGGTTACATGGACGCAAAAGCAAAAGGTCTTAATCCTTTGACGGGAAAAGGCACAGGAATTATTCACGAATCGCCTGCAGGACAAGCTGTTTCCGGAAATTCTTATTTTAAGACTGAGGAAGAATTAAACGCTTATGCAAAAGAACAAAAAATAAATTTTAAAGACTATGGTGTCAGCGAAGTAACAATAACAAAGGATCCTTTAGATGTTATTTCCCCAAATCATTATAGAGGAAATGATGGTTTTCTATACGAACTTGAAAAGAATATAGCAAAGAAGTTAGGTGGTTTTGCTGTAGTTGTAGGTAAAGGTTTTACCAGTAGTACAGTAATATATATGTCTCAGTTTTCGTCTCTTTATGATTTTAGTGTAACATTGAACCATGAGTTAATACATGCATTCCATATTATGAAAGTACCGGGATATGGTTCCGTAAAATTTAAAAATTACACTGAGAGTGTTGCATATACTTATTCATACAAGTATGGCGTCGCTCCTTTTCGGTCGATTATTAAATATGGACCTCCACAGCCATTGATTCCCGGAATAACCATTCCAACAAAACTATTTCCAATTCCATAATTTAGATTCTATCAATAACCATGAAAACCATAATCTGTTTAATACTGATCTTTCAAAAGGGATATTCTCCTATTTCTTATTCTATTTATACATGTTATGACGGAGAATATGAATACAGTATAGTATTTGATGAAAATGAAATTCAACTGATCAAATCACTCTCTTCAGAGGATTTGCTAATGGCTGAAATATTGTCGAAGTCAAAGTATGTCTTGAAAGATGATATGGTGATAGCCGGAAATCTTAAACTCAAAATATTAGATGAAAAAAAAATAGAAATCATTTCGCATCGAGAATTAAAAGAAGGAATGGTGTTTTGCTGTACTAAACGTTATTATCCCAATGGAAAACGAAAATTTGTAGGAGAATGGAAAGATGGAAAGCAAGATGGGGTGTGGTTTTACATTGATCCCCATGGTAAAATAACTCAAGTAACGTATGATATGGGAAATCCAGTCAAACAAACTATAAATCCATCTCTTGACCCTCAAGTAAAACATTTTCTTTCTTTACCTTGGAAAAAGAGACACTCTCGATGAGCGGAATATGCAGTATGCGTTAGAGAGGCAAATGTTTTTCCGCTCTAAGCATCAGGCAATTTGCAATTCCGTAAATGTTGTTGCCGCTTGGTCAAAGTTCTTTAATAAGTTGTTAAAACCGTTATCTTTGCGGATAATTACGAGCGGGTAACCAAAGGCGGAACGACGCAACACTTGTATTACCTTGCGTGCGGCGACGGGTTGAGTGCCGGTGCGGTGCGGCAGGAAGGGCAGTCGGCTTTGACCTTTTATTATGTGCATCCCGATCACTTGGGCAGCATTTCTGTGGTAATTTATTGTACTTTTACAAGATCAAATCAATCGATAACAGGCATCAATTTTCGACATTCATGAAAACGAAACAAATCATACTCCCCGGCATTATCGGAGCGGCTGCCTTTGCGGGATGCGCGCAATCGGGGCAACAAAAACCGATGCGCCCCAACATCATTTATATTCTGGCCGACGATTTGGGTTACGGCGATCTCGGTTGCTACGGGCAAACGATGATCAAAACGCCGAATATCGATCGCCTTGCCGCCGAAGGCATCCGTTTCACGCAGCATTACGCGGGATGCACCGTCAGCGCACCGTCGCGTTCGTCGCTGATGACCGGTCTGCACACGGGGCACAGCCCCATCCGCGGCAACAGAGAGCACAAGCCGGAAGGGCAGCTTCCGCAGCCAGGCGACACCTACACCGTTGCCAAAATGCTGAAAGCGGGCGGTTACGCCACGGGATGTTTCGGCAAATGGGGACTGGGTTATCCCGGATCGAAAGGAGCGCCCGAAAATCAAGGATTCGACAAGTTTTTCGGATACAATTGTCAGCGGCTTGCCCACAACTATTATCCTTATTACCTATGGAATAACCGCGACACCGTTTGGCTGAAAGGAAACGAGGGAACCAAAACGGAAGACTACGCCCCGGACATCATTCATCGCGAAGCCCTGCAATTCATCCGCAGCAACAAGGATCGGCCGTTTTTCGCGCATCTCACCTACATCATACCGCACGCCGAACTGGTCAATCCCGACGATAGCATTGCAGCGGAATACGCGGGTAATTTCCCCGAAAAGCCTTTTGTCGGCGTCGATGACGGGCCTACCTACAAGCTCGGCGGCTACGGAAGCACGGCGCATCCGAAAGCCGACTTTGCGGCGATGATCACCCGCCTGGACGCTTATGTCGGCGAAGTCGCAGCAACGTTGAAAGAACTGGGTTTGGACGAAAACACCATCGTCATTTTCAGCAGCGACAACGGGCCTCATGTCGAAGGCGGCGCCGATCCCGATTTCTTCAAAAGCTACGGGCCGTTGCGCGGCGTGAAACGCGACTTGTACGAAGGCGGCATCCGCGTTCCTTTCATTGCCCGTTATCCCGGAAAAATAAAAGCGGGCAGCGTCAGCAACCACGTTTCGGCTTTTTGGGATGTGATGCCCACGTTCGCCGAATTGACGGGAACCAAAGCGGCCGACAACACCGACGGCATCTCCTTCCTTCCCGCATTGACGGGCCGGGCGAAACAGCAGCAGCATGAATACATGTACTGGGAATTTCACGAAAAAGGCGGTAAAGTCGCCGTGCGGAAAGGCGATTGGAAAGCCGTGTGGCTGAATGTCGGCAAACCGGCCGAGATGCATGCCGAATTGTACGATCTGTCGAAAGACCTTCACGAAGACAACAATCTGGCAGCGCAACATCCCGAAATAGTGGCCGAATTGTACAAAATCGCAAAACGGGAACATGTCGACTCGGAAGTATTTAAGTTTTCGTTACCAAGCACGTTCCATTAATATAATCTCCCGCAGATTTCACAGATTTTCGCAGATGCTTTTACCTGTCTTTTCTGTGTGAATCCGCGTGATCTGCGGGGTACATAAACATAATAATTATGAAAGCAATAAATATCGGAAAAACATGTCTCATCGGTTCCGCAATCGGCGCGGGTCTTGTTTCCTGCGGCGGCGGGTCGAAGAAAACGGAATCGGCAAAACAGCCCAACGTCATCGTCATTTTGGCCGACGATCTGGGCTACGGCGATGTGAGCGGATACGGCTCAAAGACCATCCAAACGCCCAATTTCGACAGGCTCATCAATCAAGGGCTTCGATTTACCTGCGGATACGCCACCTCGGCAACATCCACGCCGAGCCGTTATGCGCTGATGACGGGAATGTACCCTTGGCGGGAAAAGAACGCCAAGATATTGCCGGGCGATGCGCCTTTGATCATCGACACAAGCATGACGACGTTGCCAAAAATGTTCCGTCGGGCGGGATACGCCACCGGAGCGGTAGGCAAATGGCATTTGGGACTCGGTTCCGGTTCGGTCGACTGGAACGGGCATATCGCACCCGGGCCGCGCGAAATCGGGTTCGACTATAGTTTCATCATGGCGGCGACCAACGATCGGGTGCCGTGCGTATATGTGGAAAACAACAACGTGGCGGGTTTGGACAAAAACGATCCGATAGAAATCAGTTACGAAAAGAATTTCGAGGGACAACCCACCGGAAAAGACAATCCCGAATTGCTGAAAATGCATCCGAGCCACGGGCACGACATGAGCATCGTCAACGGCGTTTCGCGCATCGGGTTCATGCGCGGCGGAAAATCGGCGCTGTGGACGGACCAAACCATGGCCGAAGTGTTTCTCGATCACGTCCGCTCGTTTATCGACCGCCAACAAGACAAGCCGTTTTTCCTGTATTACGGTTTGCACGAGCCGCATGTCCCCCGTTTGCCGAACGAACGGTTTGCCGGGAAATCGGGCATGGGTCCGCGCGGCGATGCCATTCTGGAAGCCGATTGGTGCGTGGGGCAACTGTTGGATTATCTGCAAAGCAAAAACCTGCTCGAAAACACGCTCGTCGTTTTCACGAGCGACAACGGCCCTGTGGTGGACGACGGCTACAAGGATGATGCGGTCGAAAAATTAGGCGATCACCGACCTGCCGGGCCGCTACGCGGCGGGAAATACAGCTTGTTCGACGGAGGAACGCGCGTTCCCTTTGTGGTGCAACACATCGGGACAATTGCGCCCGGCGTTTCCGACGCCATGGTTTGCCAGATGGATTTTTTTAATTCGTTTGCCAAACTTACGGGACAAGCGACCGACGATCGGAAAGACAGCCGCGACGTGATGGATGCCTTGTCGGGGAAATCGAAAAAAGGACGGATCGATCTGGTGCAGGAAGCGCAGGGGAAATTGGCTTACCGACAAGGCAACATGGCTTACATTCCCGCTTATCCGGGGCCGGCTGTGGCAAAATACACCGGTGTCGAGTTGGGCAATTCTCCCGAAGAACAACTTTACGATGTGTCAAGCAATATCGGCGAAACCGAAAATTTGGCCGCAACGCACCCCGCCGAATTGGAAAAGATGAAAACCGCTTTTGCGGAAATCGTTAAAGA
>JAVBRP010000020.1:0-4646 GCA_031547815.1 Bacteroidales bacterium
TGCATCAAATCCTCATACGTTTCCCTTTCGCGAATCAGGATAATTTTATCCCTGTCGATCAAATATTCGGCCGGACGCGGCTGTGCGTTGTATTGGCCGGCCATGACAAACCCGTAGGCTCCTGCCGTGAAAACGGCCAATCGCTCGTTCGGTTCTATCGGCGGCAACTTTCTTCCTTTCGCCAAGTAATCGCTCGATTCGCATATCGGGCCGGCAATATCGTATTCCGTCAAATCGTCGCCGGCCAAATCGAGCTTACGCTTCACTTCGAAGGTCGGATTCCCGGTTTTAACGGGCCAAATAAAATGTTGCGCATCGTATAGCGCGGGCCGCAGCAAATGATGCATCCCCGTGTCGGTAATGAGAATATTCCTGTTGTCGCCGGCTTTCTTTACATATTGCACCGAAGTGACGAGAATCCCGGCGTTGGCCGAAATGGTCCTTCCCGGTTCCATGATGATCTTGATCCCTTTGTCGACGAGCGGTTTCAATAAAGGCGTCACCGCTTTCGCATACTCACTCCACGCCGGCGCCGCGCCTTCTTCGTAATCGGCCGCATATCCGCCGCCGATATCCAGATACGTTATCGAAAAACCTTTCGATTTCAGTTGCTCGATTACTTCAATGATCTTCACGATGGCATTGACGTACGGTTGCGGCGAGTATATCGGCGAACCGATGTGAATGTGAAGCCCGACAAGCCGCAGATGTTCGCTTTTTCCGTGCGTATTGAAGAAATCGAGTACTTGGTCGATATCCACGCCGAATTTTCCGCCTTTTTTCCCGGTGGTTGTTTTCGAATGCGTGTTCTTGTCGTATTCGTCGGGGTTAACCCGCAGCAACGCTTTCATTGTCTTATTTTTGCAGCCGACGATTTTCTCGATTCGAACAAACTCCGGTTCCGATTCGATGTTGAAAAACCCGATTTCTTGATCCGCCGAAAATGCTATTTCCTCAACGGTTTTACCTACACCCGCGTAAACAATCCTTTCCGAAGGAACGCCTGCCGATTGGCTCAGAAACAGCTCGCCTCCGCTGACAATATCCATTCCGGCTCCGAGGCGGGCAAGCCCTTTCAAAATTGCGACATTGTTGCAAGTCTTTACGGCGAAGCAAACCAAAGGGTCCAACTCCTTAAAACTCTCGCGGAACCTCAAAAAGTGCTCCTTGAAAGTATTCCACGAGTACAGATAAAAAGGAGTTTTGATTTCGGACATTTGATCCAAATCGACTTCTTCGCAAAATAATTTACCGTTTTTGTATTTGAAATAATCCATTATTATCTTTTAAAATCAGTATCATCGCCGTTGTTTGAACGGTTACGTAACAACGCGCAAAAATACGATAATCCTCGGATGTATTTTTATCCGGCCGACGTTTTTCGCAAACGTAAGGGGATGAATACAATGATGATTTAAGGACAAAGGCCGTTTGCTCCGTAGCCGCTTTGTTGCGGACATATACCGAAATTTGCCCATTGCGTCATATTCTTTACGGCATCCGGAACCGGCCCTGTGAGGCGATTGTTATATAAATGCAAATAATTCAGTTGGGTAAGTCGGGAAAGTTCCGCAGGTATAGTGCCGGTAAGTTGATTATTAGTTAGTTGCAGGGTCTTTATTTGTGTCAAATTGCCTATCCCGGAAGGAATCGTTCCGCTTAATTGATTATTTATCAACATTAATGTTACCAGTTGCGTCATATTGAGAATCCTGTCCGGTATGGCGCCCGATATTTGGTTGTTGTTCAGATGAAGATTTTTAAGGCCTGTCAATTGATCTATCCCCGCCGGAACAGCGGTAAATTGATTATAGTTCAAGTTCAAAGTTTCCAATTGCTTCAGTACGAAAACCTCATCGGGAATGTTTCCGTTAAGCTGATTGTAGGACAAATTAAGATTTTTAAGACCGGTAAAAGCGCCGATCCAAGCGGGAATAGCGTTCAGGTTACTGCTTGACAAAACGAGGCTTTCAATTTTTGTAAATTTTTCCGGATGAGACGGAGTTTCCGATATCGAATTCCCGGAAAGGGTGATTTCTTTGAGATTGGGCAAATCGCCGATCCATTCCGGAATGTATTGCAGTTGAAGGTATCCGAGACCTAAGCCGGCAAGTTGCGTTAAATTTTCGATACCGTTCGGCGTATCGACACGAAGCGGATTATCGGAAAGTATCAGGTATTTGAGATTTGACAGCTCGGAAATTCCTCCGGGTATTTCTGTCAGTCCCGTATTCGAAAGATTCAGGGACTCCAATTTTGTTAATTTACCGAAATCGAAATACAAAGCGCCGTCAAGCGGATTGTTGCCGACAGATAATGTTTTAAGGCTTGGGAATTTATCAAATCCGTAAATAGAACTTAATCGGTTGTTGGAAAGTTCCAATATTTCCAATTGCCGCAATCCGGACACGTCAAAATATTCGAGTTCATTGACGGAAAGAAAAAGTCTTTTGAGTTCCGTCAATTTCCCGAGTTCATTGTCTATCCCGCCTTTAAGCCCGGAACCGCTGAGACTTAAACCGATAACGCGCGGCGCGCCGTTAACGTCAGCAATCTGCACCCCGCCCCATGCCGCTACCGGCCTGTCGAGTTGCCACCTGTTGCTGCGCCAATTTTCCCCGTCGGTAGCATAGTATAAGTTAACCAACGTTAAACTGTCTGTTTCGAAAGTGCCTTTAAAATCATCCTCTTTTTCATCACATGAGTTGAGGAAAGTGATCGGCATCAATAATACCGCCGATAAAATGAATCCGAAAAAATGTTTCATCATAACAAAAATTAGATATTTATTTAGAACTGCAATATTATGTATAATTTTTTGATTAACGGATATAACAACTGTTTATAATTGTATTTTTTTGTGCATCACGATAGCGATAATTTTTTTTATTTGTAATCAACCGACATCAAAATGTCGTTCTTAATAAATAGGAAGACATCATATAATTAAATGGACGATAAAATTACAAGCAGCGAGATTCAAGAATTGATAGTCGGATTTCTGAACGGTTCGTTGAGCGACAACGAATTGAATCGGTTGAACGATTGGTTGGATCAAGACAGGGCACACCTCGACGAATTTAACCGTATTCGTTCCGCTTGGGTTTTGGGCAGTCACAAAACCGTGAAATCGAATTTCAATGCCTCAGTTTCGTGGCTTCGATTGAAACGCGAGATCGAGAAAAAGACCGGAATTTCATCTCCGGCAGTCATTCCCGTATATCTGAAGCCATTGCGTTATGCAGCTTCACTTTTCATCTGTTTTGCGTTGGGAGCTGCGGTTACGGCAGTTGTCATGCGCGATCGTTCCGTCGAACCGGCGGCAACGGAGTCGACCACCATCATCACGGCGCCGCTCGGATCGAAAAGCAACATTACGTTGCCCGACGGCTCCAACGTGTGGCTGAATGCCGGGTCGACCATTACTTACTCCGCCGAATTCGATAAAGAAAATCGTGAAATAAATTTGACGGGTGAAGCTTTTTTCGACGTAAAGAGCGATTCGCTGAAACCGTTTCACGTACACACTTCGGGCATGACGGTTCGGGCAAAAGGTACACGTTTCAACGTGAAAGCATACGCGGATGACAATACGATGGCCGCCACATTGGAGGAAGGTCGTTTGGATGTGGTGATTCGGATACCGGGGAAAGCCGATCTTCATCCCATCGTTTTAAAGCCCAAAGAGCAGTTGATTGTCCAAAAATCGCAATCGGAGACCGGTCAAATGACAACCGAGCGAGGCGCTTCCTCGTTGTTGTCGAAACAAACAACACCGAATTCGCTGCCGATAAAGGAAGTAACCATTCGTCCGAACGTGAAAACCGAGTTGTCTACTTCATGGAAAGACGAGAAATGGATCATTGACGATGAACCGTTGGTGCTTTTTGTAACCGATTTGGAACGACGTTACAATTTGGAAATTGTATTTGCTTCGAACGAATTGAAAGATTACAAGTTTTCGGGAACCATCGAAAATCAAACCGCCGAACAGATATTGACCGCATTGTCGCTTGCAGCGCCGGTGAATTACAAATTCGACAACAACAATGTGGTGTTGAGTTTGAACCAAAAAGATAAAGAGAAATTCAGTAAAATATTAAAGAGCAAAAAATAATGTTAAACTTTTAAAAACAAGATGCGTATGGAAATAATTTGAGCTATCGATGAAATAAAAAAGAGGAAACGGCGGCAACCGAATCCTCTCGAGAAAAAATGTTAAATCCTGAATATAAATTTAACCATGTAAAAATATGAAAAATTTTAATCGATCGGGTAAATCGTGCCCGATTATGTGTATTTCAAAACTTTTATTAATCATGAGGTTGATTGTATGTATATCTTTTATGTTGTCTTTCGGCTTGTTCGCTGCACCAAGCTATTCGCAGGACGCAAAAATTAATCTTGAGGTAAAAGCCGAAACTGTCAAATCTGTTTTAAAATTAATCGAAAGTCAAACAAATTTCAAGTTTTTCTACAACAGCGATTTGTCCGACTTAGATAAAAAAGTGACTGTCTCGTTTGCCGGAAAATCGATCAGCGAGGTGCTCAATGCCGTTTTTGCGGGAACATCGGTGGGATATCGCGTGCTGGAAAACAATTTTGTGGTGTTGTCGTCGGCCGAGATGCTGCAACAGCCGGTGATA
>JAVBRP010000254.1:0-3746 GCA_031547815.1 Bacteroidales bacterium
TCTTCAAACATCGGATGGTCATAATTATCGGTAAAAAAATTCTTCACGCGATGTGATTCCTTAAACCCGCAACTTTTATAAAAGGATAATATTGTCGGCGTTTCTCCTGTCCCGACAAGCATTCTTTTAAAGTCATCTTTATAGAAACCGGAGATGAATTTTATCAACGCTCGGCCGTATCCTTTACCCCGGCATTCGTTATATGTCGCGATATTTTTTAATTCACACGTTTCTTTATCTATCGGCACCACAACACAGACGCTCTTTAGGTCATCATCGTATAACGCGAACATATCTCCGCGTGCCAGGTACTTATCAATCATATTCTCTTGCTCGTCTGCCGATAACAGCAAGTCAAGAAACCGTTTTTTGTTATTTGTGATTTTTTCTATTCTCATCATAACGTTCATTTAGTTTGGGTATCATTCTGCCCTTTTGCGGCTCGATCGCCACTCGATTATCGTTTCCGTTAACCGAAGCGATTTTCCGAATGCCGGCTTCCATAAAACGGTTGCCGGATGCCGAGATAAACGGTGATGGCGTGCCCGAGTTGAATCGAAATACCGTAAAATGCGATCGTCGGAATATGCTGCTCCATGAATCGGCGTAAATCGGCAATTGCAAGTTGCCCGGTGTTCCGAGCCGAATGGTAAATTCGGATCAACGACGGAACTTTTCTTGCAACGGCACAAACCTTAAAAGTGCCAAATTAATATATTTACATCAAAAACTGTAACTGCCGGTGCTTTTTCGAAAATAATTCCCTCCTCGAATTCCCTTATCCGCACTTTATCCGACAGGCGGAGGCGCCGGTTTCGGGAATCGGCCGTCAAAACATTTTCATGCATAAGTTGTTAAATGAAAGAAATATAAGTAAGGTATCAATGAGATGAATTATCGGGTATTGTGTATGAAAAAGCGGATCATCATTTTCAGCGTGTTTTGTTTGTTTTCGGAGGTAATATTTGCCGTAAAGTATACCATTACAACAAACTCATCAACATTCAGCCCTGCAACAGTAACGGCAACGGTGGGGGATATTATCGAATTTGTCGTAGGCAGCGGGCATACGGCTACGCAGGTTTCGCAAAGCGCATGGAACAATAACCAAGCGACGCCGTTAAGCGGCGGGTTTAACTACAACCCGGGTACCGTTCAGTTTGAATTGACCGCAAGCGATGTCGGTACTATTTATTATGTATGCATTCCGCATGTTTCCGTCGGCATGAAAGGGCGTATTATTGTTCAGGCCGCCGCGAACGTGCCCGTAACGGGCATAACGCTGAACAAGCAATCGGTCACACTTGGCGTGAACGGCAGCGAAACGCTCGTCGCCACCATTGTTCCGGCCAACGCCACCAACAAGAATGTAACGTGGAGCACCGGCGATGCCTCGACAGTTACGGTGGATGCGTCGGGAAGAGTGACGGGCTTAAAAGCCGGAAGCGCTGTTGTTACCGTAACAAGCCACGATGGCGGGAAGATTGCCGTTTGTACGGTAACCGTTGAGTTTCTCACAGGCATTGAGCCGGAAAACAACGAGCCGGCAACGGTTTTTCCTAATCCGACTGACGGATTGCTGCACCTGAATTTGAATGAACCGGGAGTTTATACCGTAACCATAGTGAATGCATCGGGCGAAAAGGTGTATAGCCAAAGGATCGGCAGCGGGAACGAATTGTTACATATCGGCAAGTTCCCGACAGGAATATATTTTCTCGTCATCGAAAACGGAAAACAACGCCGTACATTCAAGGTTTTGAAAAGGTAAAAGGTTGTTCGAAAGTACGAAATGAGCGTCATCGGGGACGAGGTTCAACCTCGCCCCGATGTTGACCGCGTGAAGCATAGCTGCCCCATGTTACGGGTTTCAGAAACCCCGTTTTTTTTGAAAAAGCATTTTCAGAACTTCCGGAAGTCGTTTATTTTTGAAAAAGCATTTTCAGAACTTCTGAAAGTCAATTTTTTTTGAAAAAGCATTTTCAGAGCTTCTGAAAGTCGATTTTTTTTCAAAAAGCATTTTCTGAGCTTCAGAAAGTCCGATATTTTTTAAAATCGCATTTTCTGAGCTTCAGAAAGTCGATTTTTTTTAAAATCGCATTTCAAAGTCGTTTAGTTAACGCTTTTATTTTGTCTTCACCCCTACTGATGAATCAACCGAACGAGTTCATTTTTATTTAGTATGCTTACCGTCTTCTTGACGGCCGAAATAAGCCCGTCATGTTGCATATTGGTCAATTCCCGCTCCAGCGAAGGGCGCGAAACACCGAAATATTCCGCCAGAGCGGTCTTCGTTTTGTCCAACTCGATGGTATCGGATTGCGCCGCTTTCGAAAGATTGATGATATAGATGGCCAGCTTTTGCCTTATGGTGCGAAACGACATGAAATGCAGCTTTTGGCTGAGCCGCGAAGCAAAACTTGCGGAAATATCCAGGTAATTTTTCAGGAATGTCTCGTTCAGGCTCAACATGCGGAGGACCGACTGTTTGGAGATCACCAGCGCGGCGACGTCTTCGCGCGCCATCACCTGCACGGGGAAACGGTTCTCCTGCCCGAACAGGAACAGGATCGCCAATGGGCCGGGAGCATATATATCCTCCACTTTGATCATTTTTCCCGAAGGATCGATCATTTCGCCCTTCACGCTTCCCGAAAGTAAAACGATCAGTCGGTTGCAAGGCTCGTCCTGCATGGCAAGCAACTCGTCTTTTTTGAATCGTGTTTCGACGATCTTGAATTCCGAAAAAAGATCGGTCAATTCGGTTTCCGGAATGGCGCGGAAAAGGGGTATTTTGGAGATTACGGTATAATTCATGACATAAAATTATCAAACCTCTCCCCCAACCCCTCTCCACAAGGAGAGGGGCGACGCGCTTTGTACCCGAATTGCGGACTGCGCAAATGCTCCCTCTCCTGTGGAGAGGGAGGGGGGAGAGGTTCAAATGCAAAATTATAAAATATTTTCAAAAATGTAACATTTGCGACGAATTAGGGTTATACGTAGGTCTACTTTTGCATCATAAACCAACCCTCTCTCACCTGACCCTTTCCACAAGAGTGAAGGAGTCGCGCTTATACTGCGCAAGTGCTCCCTCTCCTGTGGAGAGGGCGGGGGGAGAGGCCAAAAAATAAGAAAATGTTTTGTTATCAATGTCAGGAAGCGGCTCAAGGGAAAGGCTGTACCATCAAAGGAGTATGTGGCAAGGAACCGCAAACCGCTGCGCTCATGGATTTGTTGTTGTACACGGTACGCGGGGAAGCCATTGTAAATAATGCTTTGCGGAAATCGGGGAAAGCCGATGTCGGTGCAAGCCGCCAAATACTGGATGCGCTGTTCTGCACCATCACCAACGCCAATTTCGACGACAACGCCATCAAGTTACGTATCGAAAAAGCGTTGACGGTTAGGAATAAATTAGTTGAAACGGCAAAAAAGAACGGTATCGCGTTGCCGAAGCAGGATGAAGTCGATTTCGCCGTACAGCCTTCGGACTACGAACGGAAAGCATCCGAAGCAGGCATATTGACCGAGACTGACGAAGACATCCGTTCCCTGAAATATCTGATCATTTACGGCGTTAAGGGCGCCGCCGCCTACACGGAGCATGCGCTGAACCTGGGATACGAAGACGAAGAGATTTATGCCGCGCTCGAACAAGCGTTGGCGGAAGTAAGCCGAAAAGACATCACCGTCGGCGAACTCGTTTCGCTGACATTGGGCGTGGGCGAATGCGGCGTAAAGGC
>JAVBRP010000082.1:0-4828 GCA_031547815.1 Bacteroidales bacterium
ATTGCGCGGCGGATTCGCTTCGCGCGGAATCGGCAATTTTCCCGTATCTGTTGCTTTGGTGGGAATGCGCGATTTGAAAGACTACATCACGGCCTCTAAGGGCGGAGTAGCGCCCAATCCGGGTTCGCCGTTCAATATCAAAGCAGACTCGGCGATGTTGTCCAACTTTCATCATGCGGACGTTGCTAAACTTTTTGCCCAACGAACGACCGAAAACGGACAGCAAATTACCCCGGAAGCTTTGGATTATGTGTACGAACAATCGAAGGGGCAACCGTGGATTGTCAACTCATTATTCATGCGGGCCACTATGCGCATCCTCGACCAACAAAGCGTCGAAACGGTGACGCTTACGCATATAAAAAAAGCGCGCGAACAGATGATCACGGCGCGCGAGACACATTTGGACGCTTTGGGCGAGCGATTGAAAGATCCGCGTATCCGTCGGGTGGTCGAACCGATCATTGTCGGCGACACCGATCCGACCATGGGGCGCACCGACCCCGATGTGATGTTGGCCATGGATATGGGATTGATCAATTGGACTTCGGAGAAAGGCTTTACCATCGCTAACCCCATCTACGAAGAAATACTCACGCGGCATTTGAACTCCGGCTATCACGATAATCTGCCGCCGCCTTCTTCGTGGCAATGGCAGAAGCCCGACGGAACAATCGATATGGACAAACTGCTGAAAGAGTTTCAGAGATTTTGGCGCCGTCATGCGGATATTTGGGAACAAAAAGCCGACTACACCGAAGCATTCCCGCATCTGTTGCTCATGGCCTTTCTGCAACGTGTCATCAACGGCGGAGGCACCATCGACCGGGAATATGCGGCGGGGCGCGGACGTACCGACTTGACGGTTCAATATAAAGACAAATCCCATATTATCGAGATCAAACTCATTCGACCGTATGATACTCCCGATGCGGTGGAGGAAGAGGGATTGGAGCAAATACGGATGTATCGCGACAAAATCGACCCGTCGGCGCCTGCTTACCTGATTATTTTCGATCGCCGCCTCGAAACGAAATCGAAAAGTTGGGACGAACGTATCTCTTGGAAACAAGCGGGCGACATTACCGTGCTCGGTTGTTGAAAATGACCGTTTCAAAACAATAAACCTATCCGGACGCTTGTCCGACGGAAGAAAAATGCTACCTTTGCGGCGCTTAAAATGAGTTATTTAGAAGTTTAATCATCATATTATAAAATAGTTCAAAAGACATGAGTAAGTTTACCGTAATGACTGCCGAAGAGGCAGCAAGTCACATCAATAATGACGATAATGTCGGATTCAGCGGTTTTACGGCCGCCGGTTGCCCCAAAGCCGTTCCCGCGGCATTGGCCAAGCGCGCCGAAGCGGAACATGCCATAGGCAATCCGTTTAAAATAGGAATGTTTACCGGAGCTTCCACCGGCGACAGTATCGACGGAAATCTTGCTCGTGCGCACGCCATCAAATTCCGCACGCCTTACCAATCGAACGGCGATTTGCGGAACGCCATCAACACGCAGGATGCACCGTATTACGATCTGCATTTGTCGCACTTGGGACAGATGTTGCGCTACGGATTCTTGGGAAATGTCAATGTCGCCATTATCGAAGCAGCCGATATTACCGACAAGGGCGAAATCATCCCGACCTGCGGCGTCGGCATCGCTCCTACGGCTTGCCTGTTGGCCGATAAAATAATCGTCGAGATCAATCGCAAACACCCGAAGGAAATCCGCGGAATGCACGACATTTATGTTCCCGCCGCGCCGCCGCATCGCGAAGCAATACCGATCTACAAACCTTCCGACCACGCCGGCATGCCGTACATAAAGGTCGATCCGTCGAAAATTATCGGAGTGGTGGAAACCGACCTTGACAACGAAGGCGGCAGTTTTGCACCGGTGGACGACATCACCGCAAAGATCGGCGACAACGTGGCCAACTTTTTGGTAGGCGAAATCGCTGCCGGACGCATCCCGAAAGAATTTCTCCCGGTACAATCGGGCGTGGGCAACATTGCCAATGCCGTGTTGGGCGCCATGGGCGAAAACAAGAAAATCCCCGTTTTCGAAGTATATACCGAAGTGATACAGGATGCGGTAATCTCACTGATGAAATCGCAACGGGTGAAATTCGCCAGCGGATGCTCTTTCACCGTGAGCAACCCGATGATGGACGAAATTTACGGCAATTTGGGCTTCTTCAAGGACAAACTGCTGCTTCGTCCGCAGGAAATATCCAACAACCCGGAAGTGATCCGCCGCCTCGGACTGATCACCATCAACACCGCTTTGGAAGCCGATATTTTCGGCAACATCAACTCGACGCACGTGGTCGGCACCAAGATGATGAACGGCATCGGCGGCTCGGGCGACTTTACCCGCAACGCTTACCTGTCGATATTCACCACGCCGTCGGTGGCCAAAGGAACGAGCATCAGTTCCATCGTGCCCATGGTGTCGCATTTGGATCATAACGAACATTCGGTTTCCATTTTGATTACCGAACAAGGCGTTGCCGACTTGCGCGGAAAATCGCCCGTACAACGCGCTCAAACCATTATCGAAAAATGCGTACATCCCGAATATCAACAATTGTTATACGATTATTTGAAATTGGGGAAAGGGCACACGCCGCACAATCTGCATGCATGTTTCGCGTTCCATCATGCATTCAACGAAACCAAAGACATGCACAACGTCGATTGGTCGAAGTACAAGAATTAATCGACACGATGATAAGCAAAACGGCGGGATTTCAAGTTCCGCCGTTTTTTTTTCGTGATAATCCGATAAGATTTATCCCTCGTTTACCCCAATTCGACATTCGGGTCCCAAAAAAGTTTCTCGAAATCGACCACTTTATCTTTTTTTACTTTGATTCCTTCGGCTTCGAGCAGTTGCTGCATATTGTCGCCGCCGAAATGTTGCTTGCCCGTCAGCAGTCCCGCCCGATTAACGACACGATGCGCGGGAACCGGTTGATCGTGCAGATGCGATGCGTTCATGGCCCAACCCACCATGCGCGCCGACATTGCCGAGCCGAGGTATCGGGCAATGGCTCCGTAAGAAGTTACTCTTCCGTAAGGCACCAACCGCACCACTTGATATACATGTTCGAAACTGAATGATTCCATAAGTTTAATTCGCGTCGATCGGAAACAGCCGATATTCGCAATTCGTTTGCCGGATGATGCCCTCGATGTGTTCGCGGCCCGTGTCCGTAATGAAAATCTGTCCGAATCCGTCGCCGGCAACCAAGCGGATGATGCGGCTTACGCGCCCGGAATCGAACTTATCGAAAATGTCGTCGAGCAGAAATATCGGCGTGATGCCGCAATGGCGGCGGATAAAATCGAAATCGGCCAATTTCAACGACACGAGAAATGTTTTTTGCTGACCTTGCGAACCCGATTTTTTGACAGGAAATCCGTTCATTTGCAGCGAAATATCGTCCTTGTGTATTCCCGTGGTGGTGAATTGCAGCAACCGATCCTTATCGGCCGATTCGCGAAGCAGCGCAATAAAATCTTTCTCCTGCAATTGCGAACGATACTCCGCATCCACACTTTCCTTGCCGCCCGATATTTCCCGATAATATTGTTGAAAAACAGGCGCCAGTTCGCGGCAAAAGTTCGTGCGATATTCGTATATCCGCGTTCCAACCGCAGCCAATTGCTCGTTCCAGATTTCGAGCACCTCGCCGTCGAAAGTGCGGTTTTCGGCAAATTGCTTCAAAAGCGCGTTTCGCTGTTCCAACGCGCGATTGTAGTGCATCATGTCGTAAAGGTAGTTGCGATCGTATTGCGAAATCACTTCGTTCATGAATTTTCGCCGTTCCTCGCTTCCGCCCGTGATCAGATTTCCGTCGGCCGGCGAGATCATTACGGCGGGCAACAACCCGATATGTTCCGACAATCGTTCGTAATCTTTCTTGTTGCGACGAAACACCTTTTTCTGTCCGCGTTTCACGCCGCAATAAATGTTTTCGGGCGAACCCTTCCGATCATACTCGCCCTGAATCACGAAAAAATCGTTGTCGTAACGGATATTTTGCGAATCGGCCGTGTTGAAGCAACTCTTGGTCATCGAAAGATAATAAATCGCATCCAACACATTGGTTTTTCCGGTGCCGTTATCGCCTGTCAGACAATTGATTTTCGGGCAGAAACTAAAATCGGCCTGTTCGTAATTCTTGAAATTGATCAGCGAAAGCGAATTCAATCGGCATTGATTCGATTCGTCTCGAACCTCTGTCAGTGCATTATCCGGCAATTCCTCTTTCATTTGTCGATGCACAAATCAATCATACGGTTAACGGCGCGCCGGCACACGGGGCAGAACTCGGCCGCATTGCTGTGCATGCGGCAGTTGATCATCGGACGGTAAATGCCTTTCGCCGAATATCCGCCGCCTTCGTACACGCCCGTTTTGGTTTCGTTTGCTTCGGTGTCGGGCGTGGGCACGGGAGTTCCGGCTGAGAGCATGTCTTTCCATTTGCTTTCGAAATTCACTAAAGTGGTGATGTTCGGTTCCCACGGCTCGTTTTTCAAATTATAAAAATCGTTGTACGCCACATCCGAAGTGAAATATTCGTCGGCCAATCCGGCAAACGAATGCCCGAGTTCGTGCACGAAAACGGGGCCGCCCGAAGGATGATCGGCCGTGCTGAGGCCGTAATAATTATAGATGCCTCCGCCGCCGTATTTCGCGGAATTGACAATCACGTACACCGCATCGCAAGGTACGTTCCACACTCGGTCGCGGATGGCGATCAAATCGGGAGCCGTGAGGTAGCGTTCGATACCGAAAGTATAGAAATGTGCGT
>JAVBRP010000186.1:0-8465 GCA_031547815.1 Bacteroidales bacterium
ATCGGAACCATCCGAAAGGAGGGCTACCGCTCCGTCATGATCAATTACAATCCGGAAACGGTGAGTACGGACTACGATACCTGCGACAAATTGTATTTCGACGAATTGTCGTTCGAGCGCGTGATGGATATTCTCGATCTGGAACAGCCCAAAGGCGTGATTATCTCCACGGGCGGGCAGATTCCGAATAATTTGGCCGTGCGTTTGGACAAACAGAACGTGCCGATCATGGGAACTTCGCCGGCTTCGATAGACCGCGCCGAAGACCGTCACAAATTCTCGATGATGTGCGATATGTTGGATGTCGACCAACCGAAATGGAAGGAACTGTCGAGCATGGACGATATATACAAATTTGCCGACGAGGTCGGATTCCCGTTGCTGATTCGTCCTTCGTACGTGCTTTCGGGCGCGGCGATGAACGTGGTGAGCAACCGCGACGAGTTGCGCGATTATCTGGTGCTGGCTTCGAACGTGTCGAAACAACATCCCGTGGTGGTGACCGAATTTCTCGAAAATGCCAAGGAAATTGAAGTTGATGCCGTGGCCCGCGAAGGCGAACTGATGACGTATGCCATTTCGGAACACGTGGAATTTGCGGGCGTTCACAGCGGCGACGCTACCATCGTGTTCCCGCCGCAAAAACTGTATTTCGAAACCGTACGCCGCATCAAACGTATTACCCGTAAAATCGCGAAAGAATTGAACATTTCCGGGCCTTTCAACATTCAGTTTTTGGCCAAGGACAACGATATTAAGGTAATCGAATGTAATCTGCGCGCTTCGCGAAGCATGCCGTTTGTGTCGAAGGTGCTGAAAGTAAACCTGATAGAGATGGCGACGCGCGTCATGCTCGGTTTGCCTGTCGATCAATTGGACAAGTCGACATTCGATCTTGATTACATCGGCATTAAAGCATCGCAATTCTCGTTTGCCCGCCTACTGAAAGCCGACCCCGTGCTGGGCGTCGAAATGGCTTCGACCGGCGAAGTGGGCTGCATCGGCGACGATTATTACGAAACGCTTCTCAAATCGATGCTTTCGGTGGGTTATCGCATTCCGAAAAAGAATATTCTGCTGTCCACCGGCACCATGCGCGACAAAGTGGAATTGCTTGCCCCGGCGCGTCTGTTGGTCGAAAAGGGCTACAAACTGTTCGGCACGCGCGGCACCGCCAAATTCTTGGTTGAAAGCGGCGTAGAAGCCACGCCGTTAGCTTGGCCCGACGAAGACCAACACCCCAATGTGCTCGATTATCTGAAAACCAAGCAGATCGATATGGTGGTGAACATTCCGAAAAACCTCTCGAAAAACGAGTTGAACAACGATTACACCATCCGCCGCAGCGCCGTGGATTTCAACATCCCGCTGATCACCAACGCCCGTCTCGCAAGCGCCTTCCTGACAGCCATTTGCAAGAACAGCCCGGAAGATATCAAAATCAAGAGCTGGGACGAATATTAGAGAGTTATACGGTCGTTATACAATGGTTATACGGTTGTTATACGATCGTCCCTATCAATATAGTGTCGTGTCAAGCTTATTTCGGCGCGTCATTGCGAGCGGGTAGCGAAGCAATCTTATTGGTTAGCACGAGATTGCTTCGCTACCCGCTCGCAATGACGTTACGACATTATTTCATTGACACGACAATAGGTCAAGTTCCGAAGAGCAGGTTTCATCGGAACTTGGTTGTTTATGGAAACGAAGGTTTCCGGCGTAGATTTTGAAACAAATTTTATAACGGAAAAATTATGAAATGATATGCAAAAGCTGAAAATTTTATTATTTGAATCCGCTCCGAAAAGTATCCATTGCGCCGTTTTCACCCCTGAACTAAAGGAAACCACCTGTTACCGCGCTTTGCGGAAGTCTTCTTTAGATAATGTAATTTGGCACAATAGGAAAATTTACGTCACCGCATCCGATTCGTGCAGCAGAAGTATATTTTTTGCCGGATGAAATAAAAATGAACAAAAACGAATTCCCGCCGTTTATCGAATAAACGGGTCATTGAAAGATTGGAATATTCGATCGGGTCGTGTTGCGATGCATGACATTTTTTCGAAATCGTCGATTTTGGTACGACTTTTGTAAGTGAATGGATGAGACTTAGTGGAAGTGATTATTACATCGATCATTAACTATAGTGTTTCTCATTAACTTTTTAAATGTATAGTTTTTTCTTTTTTTCTCATAAAAAAGACAATATTATATTGTAATTCAAATTTATGTGTACTTTTGTGCGCAAATTTTTAACATTTTTATTTATTTAATCAATTTAATTATCATCAGTTAGCAATTTATGGATAGCAGAAACGATTGGAAGCGGGTTTCCGGACCGGGAGCACCTTCACGTTTGGTAAAACAAGGAAATGAGCGTAGGGTTATCCGCGACGGAAACGGCTCACAAAGACCGCAAAAGAACAATTACAACGCAGCGGGAAATCGTGGGAATAACGTTGACGATAACTACGGAAATCGGATGGAGGACCCCAATTATAATTATGACAGGGGCAACGATAGCGGGTACGATTCGGGTTATATCGACTTGAACAGCGCCGTGGATTCGGTTCCGGGCAAGAAAAAACGCAAACGTATTGTCAAGGAATCGAATGGCGGCAACGGCGGTGGCAGTATGCCTGCGCCGAGACCTTATCAGAAGGTTGTATTGAAGCGGGGCGGGCCTAAAAAACCTCCGCTGCCGCCCAAGAAGAAAGTAAAACCCATTGCTCCGGCCTATCCGGATGTGGTGTTCGACAAGCCGATCCGTTTGAACCGTTACATTTCGAATACAGGACTGTGTTCGCGCAGGGAAGCCGACGAATACATCAAGGAAGGTTCGATCAAGGTAAACGGCGAAGTGGTTACCGAAATGGGCGTCAAAGTGAATCCCGGCGACGAAATATGTTATAAGGATAAGGTTTTGAGCAGCCAGCGCAAGATTTACCTGTTGCTGAACAAACCGAAAGGATTTGTGACTTCGGTGGACGAACCGAAAGGGAAGAAGATCGTCATGGATTTGGTGCGAAGCGCTTGCAAGGAACGTATCTACCCCGTGGGCCGGTTGGACAAAATGACAACGGGCGTGCTGTTGTTCACCAACGACGGCGATTTGTCGCTGAAACTCACGCACCCGTCCAACCGCATGCGTAAAGTATATCAAGTGAGCTTGGACAAGCCGCTCACCGAAGAAGATTTGGAAAAATTGCAACAAGGCATCGAATTGGAAGACGGCCCGATTGCTTTCGATTCCATCGCATATACCGATCCCGAAAACAAAACGCAAGCCGGCGTCGAGATTCATTCGGGCAAAAACCGTATCGTTCGCCGTATGTTCGAATCGGTAGGTTATAAGGTGGTGAAATTGGATCGCGTATATTTTGCGGGATTGACCCGGAAAGGCTTGAAACGCGGTAAATGGCGTTTCCTAAGCCCCGAAGAAGTGGCTTTCCTCAAGATGATGCCCTCATAACCAAGATAAAAGGCAAGAGATAAGAGGTAAAAGGTGAAATGCTTTTTACCTCTTTTTTGTTTTTACCGGCTATTCGAAATCTAACGTAAACTGCTGCTTAAAAGTCAGCAAAGCGGGATTTTTTCTGCTCATTTGCGCAAACTTATCTTCGGCGGTGTACGCTTTGCCGGTTTCCGTTTTTTCGGCGGTCACGATCTTTATATCCGCACCCGCGTTATTTAATTTGCCGCGAAGATGTTGCAGCAACTTCGATCTGATTTTCTGCAAAGGTTCGTTTTGCAACGGATTGTTGATGGTGAAAACGATCTCCGTTTCGTTCTCCGCTTGCGGCGCATGGGCCGTCAGAATGCTGAACAGGCGCGGGTCGTCGTTTTTCAGTGAATCGGCAAATTCGTTCCATGCCGCAACCAATGCTTCTTGTGTGATCGGCGTGCGCGCATCTTTATTTTCCGGGACTTCCGGCGCGGATGCTTCTTGGGGCGCCGTCGAAGGTGTTTCCGGCACAGGCCCGGAGTTCGGCTTCGAAACGGGCTGCCCCGCCATGGCGTTTTTGACGGAGATGGACGGAATGATCGGTTTCGGCGCTTGTTTCGGCGTTCCGGACGATGCCGCTGTTGCGGTTCCGGAGTGATTTTGCGTTGGTGACGGAGCTACACGTTCGTCATTTTTTTTTTCGACCCCGATTTCGCATAATCGGAGTAAAGCAAGCTCTACGTGCAATCGCTGGTTTTTACTGATCTTGTAATTGATGTCGCAATAACTGCAAATATTCAGCGCTTCGAATAAAAATCCAGAGCCGGTCAAAGCTGCCTGCTCACGATATTTTTCGCGGATATCGGCGCCGACTTCAAGCAACGACAGCGTAATGGGGTCTTTGCACACCAGCAGATCGCGAAAATGCGAACTGAGGCCCGCAATGAAATTATGCCCGTCGAACCCTTTATCCAAAATCTCGTTGAACAACACAAACGATTGTCCCACATTATGATCGAGAAAAGCGTCGGTCAGCTTGAAATAATATTCGTAATCCAACACATTGAGGTTCTCGATCACGCTTTTATAGGTGATATGATTGCCGCAATAGCTGACGATCTGGTCGTATATCGAAAGTGCGTCGCGCATACCGCCGTCGGCTTTCTGCGCAATGACGCGCAAGCCTTCCGATTCGTATGTGACGCCTTCGTTCTTTGATATTTTTTCCAAATATTGCACCGTGTCGTCGATCTTGATGCGATTGAAATCGAAAATCTGACAGCGGGAAAGGATCGTCGGGATGATTTTATGTTTTTCGGTGGTCGCCAAAATGAAAACGGCGTGTACGGGTGGCTCTTCCAACGTTTTCAGAAAAGCGTTGAATGCCGCTGCCGACAGCATGTGCACCTCGTCGATGATGTAGATGCTGTATTTGCCGATCTGGGGCGGGATACGCACCTGATCGATCAGGTTTCGGATGTCGTCCACCGAATTGTTCGACGCTGCATCCAATTCGTGAATGTTGTACGACCGCGACTCATTGAAGGCTTTACACGATTCGCATTCGTCGCAAGCCTCGATGTCGGGAGTGATATGGAAGCAGTTGAGCGTTTTGGCCAATATCCGCGCGCAGGTCGTCTTTCCTACCCCGCGCGGACCGCAAAACAAATAGGCTTGCGCCAGATGGTTGTTTTTGATCGCATTTTTGAGGGTATTGGTAACGGAACCTTGCCCGACAACCGTATCAAAAGTTGCCGGCCGGTATTTACGCGCCGATACGATAAAATTATTGGTTCTCAAAACGGTTTGCTTTATGATTCACGACATTAACTTTTGTCGGAAGCATCACAAAGTAAGCGATAATTTTTCAAGATTCAAAACTTGTTGTGCTTCGGTTGTATACATATTATTGATAATTCAATATCGCCAAACATTAGAAAATCACGGCAATGGTGCGGTCGTCATGCTTTTCGGGCGTCCAGAAATCAAGCCATTTAAGCAGTTTTTCTCCTACATTTTTTCTTTTGCCCGTAAAATCGACTTCCGTCGAAATGTCCTTCCAAAACTTATTCCACATCTCAAAATAGTATATATTCTCGGCTGTTTCGAATTTCGGGTCGCTGACGCCGTTGGTCATCAGAAACAGCGCGGTAAAATCGTCGACAACGGTAAATTTTATCCGACGTGACAATTCGGCAGGCTCCATGATTTCGGGCATGGTCAGAAACCGTTTGGCAGAAGGCGATTCGCCGCCGTCGGGCGCTCCCGGCACTGCGGCATACCAAGTGTCTTTGTTGTATATGCAAACGGCGCCGTCGCCTACCCAAAAAACGCCGAAAAACCAACCGAATTCGAATTTCTTGCAGATGCACAGCAGCAATGTGGTGGCATAATCCTCCCGGCGATGCTCCCGGTTTGCGGCTTCTTCTTCGATTTCGCGATAAGTGCGCACTACCGACGATGCAATGACGTCTTGCAACAATTCGGCCATCTTTTCGCGGATTTCGAGCGCGCGCCCCTTATTGTATTTTTCTGCCAAAGCATTTAGCGACGACGATTGTGCGGATAATTGTTCAGAACAAAGTTCTACGGCGGTTTCGCACGCTATTTGAGAGCCTCTTCGCGAATATTCGGCCGCGCCCGATCCGTCGGCCACGGCAAGCACATACCATCGGCTTTCGGGGTCGTACATGATATCGAAATCGTCTTCGCGAAATTTTCCCGTTTGTATGTGTTGGCGCCCGCGTTTGCTTGCCGCCGCCATATTTTTTTTCGGTTCTTTCTTCCATCCGCGGCGCAATGCGGGAACAATGCGTACGGCAACTTCTTCGTCGGGTTTCCAATACGGGTCGTTCTCATCCGAAGGGGTATCTTCCAAGGGGATGATAAAATCGTCCTCAACAAGCAAATCCAGCTTTCGCGTGAGAATCGACTCCTTGTCCGAGTCGACGCCGGTTACGATATGTAATTGTATTTCGAAAAAACCGCTTTTTTGGGGCACGCCGGTAATTTGTCTTTTTTCGGGAACAAAGTGCAACCCTATTTCTTCAAGGCCGGAGAACCGGCAATCGGCACACGAATATTCGCGCAAATATTCGTCGTCGACAAAAAACCGATACGGCTGGCCGACCCGAGCTTTGGGTAAATTGTCGATTCCCGATTTTTGATCGATATTTTTTTCTTCCATATAACCGGTGTTCAAAATATATGTTTTATGATGGTAAAAGGCTTTACGCGATGATTCCGAAACATGACCGGGATAAACCGGTTTCGAATATTTCCGGGTTTCCTTCAAGAAAAATATTCCTTGATAAGTTACCCTTTAAATAACTGAACAAAAGTTTGACCCGATAGTTTGTTGCTATGTTTTTATGTTTACATTTGCATCCGTTTTTTTGAGGTCGTCAAAACCTTCCGATCGATGCAACAAGGGCGAAGCGGAAATGTGTTGATAGCCAAGTTCGAATAATGTTTTTAAACTTAAAATATGACGTATGAAACCTATCTTTTTCATCAAAATTCTTTTGTTGCTCTGCCCGTTGTTATTGTATAACTGTTCTTCGGCCAACGGTCCGACAAAAGTAGTGATTATTACCGAATATGGCGATATTGAATTGGAATTATATGATAAAACGCCGCAGCACCGCGACAATTTTGTCAAATTGGCGAAAGAGGGTTATTACGACGGCGTTTTGTTCCACAGAGTGATTAAAGACTTTATGATTCAAGCCGGCGATCCCGACACCAAAAACGCAAAACCCGGCGCGCAATTGGGACGTGGAGGTCCTTCATATAAAGTCCCCGCCGAATTTGTTCCCGAATATATCCATAAGCGCGGCGCTTTGGCGGCCGCCCGGCAAGGCGACAATATCAATCCCGAAAAGGCTTCGTCGGGATCGCAATTCTATATCGTTCAGGGAAAGATACTTACGGATGAAGAACTGAATCAAGTGGAAATGCAGATAGCACAGGGTCAGGCCAATCAGATGTTTCTCCGATATATCAAAGAAGAGGAAGACGCCATGCAAAAGGCCGGACAAACGGTAGACCCGGAAGCGGCGCAAAAGAAAGCCGCCGAAAGAGCTTCGGAATGGTTGAAGAACAATCCTTACCGCATGGATCCGAAAGATCGCGAAGTGTATAAAACCGTCGGAGGTACACCTCACCTCGACGGCGAATATACCGTTTTCGGGCAGGTAATCAAAGGTATGGAAGTGGTCGATAAAATAGCGGAATCGGAAACCGACAAAGCGAGCCGCCCGAAAGTTGACGTGAAGATCAAACGGATGAAAGTAAAATAACGTTTGTTATGGCATATTGAAAAGCGTCGGCAGGATTTCACAGCTTGTCGGCGCTTTTTTTCTTTCCGGACATGCTTATCCTCAGCCACGTCGGCAATACAATCCCTTTGATGATGCTCGACACGGAAATGGCCCACCACACGCCCATGATGCCGATGTGCGACGCCAGAAAAAACGCCAGCGGAATACGCGCAAAATTGAACGCAATGCTCACCACGGCAGGCGGAAGCGTTCGCCCCATGCCGTTGAACATACCCTGAGTGGTGAGTTCCAGCATCATGAATATCTGGCTGAAACCCATAACGAAAAGGTATTTTCCGCCCGCCAAAGTCGCTTCCGTTTCCGGGATGATCAAACCGAAAATCTTGTCGCCGAAAATCAGAAAAGTTGCGGAAACGACAACGCCCAACGACAACATCGCATACAATGTGTAGCGGTAGGCCAACCGGGCGCGGCTCATTTTCCCTGCGGCATAGTTTTGCGCCGCAAAAGCGCCCAATGCCGTCGAAAATCCTTGCGACGTGTTCCATGTAATTCCCTCGATCTGTCCGCCCGTTGTTTGCGTGGAAATGCCGATATGCCCTCCGTGAAGCGACGCGATGCGCGCCAGCCATGTGTTGATGCAGGCAAAAAACAGATTCATGACGGCTACCGGAAATCCCAAACGCAGCACCCGCATCGTAAGGTTGCCCCGCAAACGGACAAGAAACGAAAAC
>JAVBRP010000215.1:0-4685 GCA_031547815.1 Bacteroidales bacterium
AATCATTTCCCGCCGATCGAAAGCCTCTCGCGTTCGCAATATCCGAGCGAAAACATGTGCAGCAGCGCCTTCCGGCTGTCGTACGGCAAGTTCGACTATTTCAACGGCGCCGACATCACCACCGGCGACGCGGGAACGTGGCAGGACATCGAAACGCCGGTGGGGTTGGTTACCGGCCCGGTGGAGGTCTGTCTCGCCAATCATCATGCATACTACGATGCCATGGGCGTTTCGTTTCTGCAAGCCGTGCGCCCGCGCGTGTTCATCATTCAGTTGTGGTCGCCGGGTCAGCCCGATGTCAGAGCGTTGTCGGCAATGCTTTCGACCGGCGTTTATCCCGGGCCGCGCGATATTTTCTCCACCAACCTGATGCCCGAAACCAAAGTGGTGATCGGTACGCGGCTCGACCGGCTGAAAAGCACACAGGGGCATATCGTGATCCGCGTCAGCCCGGGCGGCGACAATTTCATGATCTATATTCTGGACGATTCCTCGGAAAGTTTCCGGATAAAGTCCGTGCACGGGCCGTATGCATGCGATTGATCGAATTTATGACGATCGATTCGGGGCGGCCGTGAAGCATTTGTTTTGCCCCGAAGATTATCCCGACGACTTGCCGGATGCCGTTCCGCTGCGTTCGGAAGCGATAAAAGGGATCATTCGCGGTTATCCGTTGCATTTCTATCCGGAAAGAGACCCCCGAGCCGAAAAAAAGCAGCTTCCCGCTTTTGTGAAAGCGCTTCACGGCTATATTTCCGTAAGGAAAACAATTCCGACCCAAGTCGATTATTACGCTTATTATACGGAATATTTCGCATCTTTTTTTGCGCCGTTGCAAGCGGACGAGGCGCTTATGTCCGGAATCCGGGCGCGGGTTTATCGCACGTATCCTTCGCTGGTTCGCGAAATGGTTTTCATCAAATACGTGAAGGAAAACATGCCGGCCGGCGTGTCGGCGCTCTACAACCGGCAACTTGATGTTTGCGGAGGGATCGATTTGATGATTTCCGTAAAAGGGCATCATTTTGCGATCAGTTTGTATGTGGAAACGAAGAACGGCAAGAAAAGCAGGGAAAAGAAACAATATCGGCACACGCCTTTCGAAAACGTCGCTTACATCGACCTTTCCGCAAAGCTGTCGGAACTTGAAAAATGCGGTGATTTTCGTTTGTACGGAACTCCGAAATTTGAAGAATTGAAAGAGACGATCAAACTGCGATACCGGGAAAATAAGGAAAGGGGCAGCGGATAGGTTGTTCCGCGCATTGTTGCCTTTTAACATCATCCAAAACGAAGCAGGGTTTTCGAGAAACTGTTCCGGGTAGCCGAAATACTGAAAATGACCCCGGGCGAAAGGAAATCGTATGATCAATCACTTAAAGAGTTTAGAGATATGTATTTGATGGAGAATGAACTCAGGAAAAGAGAAGCCGAGTTGAAAGAGCAGAAGGCTATCATAAGGAAACAGAATGCAGGCCTGAGAAAGAGAGATGCTGATCTGAAAAAGAAGAGCGCAGACTTGGAAAAGAAGGATGCAGACTTGGAAAAGAAGAGCGCAGACTTGGAAAAGAAGGATGCAGAATTGGAAAAAATGAGAAGCCGCAACAAGAATGCGGTTCGTATCCTGTTGGAAGCAGGTATACCGATTGAAAAAATTGCCGAGTCGACAGGATTGAGTCTCAAAGAAATCGAACAGATAAAAAAGACGATCCGATAGCATAGATGTGATGTTTCACGTGCAAGACATCAAGTATGATCTTACTTGGTGTCCTGTTCTATGCGCAAGATATCAATTCACTTCATAGGTTGCCACTTGTTTCACTTGCAAGGCATCACTTCACTTCATATATTTCCTGTTGTTCTACGTGCAAGACATCATGTCCCGACGGATGTTGTTAATTCAAATGCTTTCCATAGGCTGTCGTCGGGAACCGGCGCCGTCAGATCGATGATCTCGTCCTTTACGGGATGCGCAAACCGGATGTGCCGCGCGTGCAGACTGATGCCGCCGTCGGGGTTGGAGCGCGGATATCCGTATTTCAAGTCGCCGCGAATGGGACAGCCGATGCTCGCCAACTGACAGCGAATCTGATGATGACGGCCCGTTTCGAGGTCGATTTCCAGCAAATGATAACGATCGGACGAGGCCAGATGCCGAAAATGAAGGATTGCCTTTTTGGCGCCCGATTTTTCCGTCGAATAACAATACGAACGATTGGTTTGCGTGTTGCGCAGAATGTAATGCGTTAATGTTCCCGATTCTTCGGGCGGTAAATCCTTGACAACGGCCCAATAAGTTTTTCCCACAGCCTTGTCTTGGAACATTTGGTTGATGCGCGTCAACGCTTTCGACGTGCGTGCGAACACCACAATGCCGCTCACCGGCCTGTCGATGCGGTGCGACACGCCCAAAAACACTTCGCCCGGCTTGCGGTACTTCTTTTTTAAATAATCCTTAACCGTTTGCTCCAACGGAACGTCGCCCTTATTGTCGGCCTGCACGATATCGCCGCAACGTTTATTGACGATGATCAGATGGTTGTCTTCGTAAAGAATTTCCACAGTGTCGAATTTCAATTTCGGCCCAAAGATATATTCTTTTCGGGATTACAGCCTCATTTTATACACATTCGTTTCGTACCGGTCGAAACCCGTAGCCCGGTACAGTTGATTGGCCGCAACCCGCGAAGGATTGGACGTCAGCGATATGGTGTCGGCCCCCAAACCGCGAATAAAGTCGACGGCATACTCCACGATCTTTTTTCCGTACCCGTGGCCCCGGTATGCATCGTCGATCACCACATCCTCAATCCAAGCCTTGTGCCCGGTTGGCGTTCGGTAAATGCCCGCGGTCAACATGCCGACGGGCATTTCTTCGTCGTTCTGCAACACGAGCAGATGCGCGCTTTCCGAACTCAATATGTCGCGAAACTCTTCCTCGGAAGGGCCTTCGCGGTTCGGCGACAACTGTCGGGTCAACCGGCAAACGAAATCGTGCATTTCCGGCGAGAATGTTTTTATTTCAATGATGTTTTCCATAACATAAAGATTTATTATCACCTCTCCCCCCCGCCCCTCTCCACAAGGAGAGGGGGAGCCGGCTCGGCAGAACCTCAAAAATTCGGTCTTCCGGTGGGATTCGCAACTCCCTCTCTCTTGTGGAGAGGGGAGCCGGGGAGAGAGGTTTCTTCACTTCTTCATTTTGAAAATATTCATCGCATTGCGGTTGTAAATCTTTTCCAACGCCTCGTCGGGAAGATACACGCCGTAGATCATCCAACGCCCCTGCACATGATGCCCGCCGGCCGGATCGATATATTCGTCGTCGGTTTCCAGAAACCGGTAATAAATACGATAGGCTTCGGCATTGGGCGATGTGTCGGTTCCGAACAGCACTCGATCCTGATATTTGATGAGGAACTTGCGCGCCGTGTAGGGTTGTCGGCCGATGTCGCTGATGCGGGCGCTGATGTCCACATAAAGATTGGGATACGAATCCAACCACATCGCCACGCGCCCCAAATCCTCCGGCAAGTTGGCCACATGCGCCCCGATGAAAATCGTACCGGGATGACGCGCCAGAACGTTGTTCCGTTGCCGCAAAATCTCTTCCTTGCCGGGATATTTGCTTGCATCCGAAAAGCCCCAATCGGGATGATCGGCCAATTCGTCGTAACGCTCGTTGTACTTGTCGATCGGAGTGAAAAACGCCACGGGATCACTTACGTGGATGAGCACCGGAATACCCAGTTCGCCGCACTTGGCCCATATCGGATCGAGGCGCGGATCGTCCACGGGAATCAGTTTTCCGCTTTTGTCGCGGTGCGTAAGTCCCAATTCCTTATAGATTTTGAGTCCGCGGCAGCCCGCTTTTACGGCTTGCTCCAACTTTGCGGCTTCCTTTTTACCGAAATCGGGAACATCGATGTCGGCAAAATTAGGCACAAAAAAGATGATGAATCGGTCTTTCGACGCTTGGCCGGATACTTCCAGATGTTTTTTATAAAAATCGTCTTTCGAGCGTCCGTCCAAACTGACGCATTGGAGCACGCCCGCTTTGTCCATCTCTTCGAGGTATTTTCCGGCATCCTCCAACCTCCGCAGATGGTTATGGATGTCGATCACGGGAAACTTGGGTTTCATCACTTCGGTTTGTTTCACCCGCAACTGACTTACGGGCCGCCAGTCGACCAATTTCAGATCGGCGTTTTGTCCTAATACGGACGTTGCTGCGCACAGCAACAAAGCAAACAGGGATAGTTTAATTTTAAACATGGATATTGGGTTTTAAGTAATGTGGAAAAATAGCTTATTAAAGTTTTTACCCCGACCCTAAAGGGAGTTTCGGTGTGCCGGTATACCGAAACTCCCTTTAGGGTCGGGGTGAAGATAAATATTTATTTCGCATTTTGCATCATTTATATCTTGATATATATCTTTTTCTTGTACAGAAAATTCCCCACAACCCAACAAAGCCCGACAAACAGCAAGGCATACACCAGCGAACCGAAATAGTCGCCGAACACGGGTTGCAGAGCGGATGAATAAAACGCTTCGGAGATGCTCGTTTTTTCGCCGCCGCACGAAAACCTGATTCCGTGAAGCAACGTAGACATGACGCCTGCAAAAACGTAGACGAACAAAGGATTGACGCCGAACGATTCGAAAAATACGCTCCAACGTTT
>JAVBRP010000344.1:0-29832 GCA_031547815.1 Bacteroidales bacterium
TGAACCACGGCGCCGACCAAACTTTCGCCATTACTCCTAACTCGGGGTATCGCATCAAGGAAGTGTTGATTGACGGAGTGAACAATGTGACGGCGGTGTCGAGCGGAAGCTATACCTTCACGAACGTCACGGCAAAGCATACCATCTCAGTAACTTTCGAAAAGAAAACCTATACCGTTACGGCAAGCGTGGGAACAGGCGGAAGCATTACGCCTTCGGGAGCCGTCACGATAAGCCACGGCGGAAGCCAAATTTTTACGATCACTCCGAACGAGGGTTATCTGATCAAGGCAGTGCTGGTTGACGGGGTAAATGCCCCGGCGGCAGTGACCAACGGAAGATATACTTTCGCGAATGTGACGGCCGACCATACCATTGCGGTAATCTTCGAACGGGATTGCTTACCGGCAAAAGACGGCGCAACGAGCATCCTTGCGTTCAAATGGCCGACGCTGCCGATCATCAATTGCAATCCTGCCACCAACGGAGGTTATTCGCTCACCGGGTTCCAATGGTACAGGAACGGTTACCCGATACCGGGCGCCACCGATCCGTACCTGCAACTGCCCAAGGACGACACCAAGTCGGAATATTATTGCGTGATGACCACGAGCGACGGCCGCGACCTGTCGACCTGTCCGGTCTTGCTGCCCAAATCGGCGAATAAAGCCTCGCTGACGGTATACCCCAATCCGGCGGTACGCGGACACAACGTGAAGGTACGGCACACGACCGTTCCTTCCGAGACAAGCGTTCCGGACGCCACCGTGCGATTGGATATTTATACGCAAACGGGTACTTTGGTGAAAACGACCTTGCTGCCATCGGATACCGAAAGCGTGTTGGATGTTGCCGACTTCACGCAGGGTGTTTACATACTGCGGACAATCGATCGTGACGGTACGCCGCAAAGCGCAGTATTGATCATAGAATAAACGCAAAAAATTGTACGTGCCGAAAATCTGCAAGACGCTTGATGTCGCTTGCAGATTTTCGGAAGCGTGCGAAACCATGAAAATAAAACAACAAAAGCATATACAGATGAAACTCGGAACATTTCTTTCGGTATCGATCCTTGTGTGGATCGTCGGCATGTCGGCCGCAGCGCAATCGCGCAACAAAAAGTCGCCTCACGAATTTTCGTTCATCGCCGGCGGCGGCCTTTCGTCAATGCAGTATACTCCCGCAGCGGGAAAACAGAAGCCGGGCTTCGGCGGAATGTTCGGTGTGGGTTACCGTTATTTTTTCCTGCCCCGGTGGAGCGCGGGCACGGGTGCGGGAATAGCCTTGCATATCGCCCGTACGGAGGTGTCGAACTGCAACTTTACCGAAAACGCAGCGGCCGGTGACGGGAGTGTATTCGAATTCACATACTCCTACGGCAACTACAAGGGAAGGTCGGAAGTTATTTTCTTTGAGGTTCCGGTAACGGTACAATACCAAAGCGAGGGAAAGATTGCTTACTACGGCAATATCGGGGTCAAGGCTGGTATTCCGTTGAACGCTCAATACGAGGCTTCGGGCAATTTAGAAACCACCGGCTATTTTCCCGACCTGCAAGTAGCCGTCAAGTCGAACCTTCCCGACTTCGGATTCGGCACATACCGAACCGACCGCAGAATCGATACGAATCTGAAAACAGCTTTCATGGCGACGCTCGAAACAGGTGCCGCATGGAGCTTCAACGACGGGTGGATGCTCTATACCGGAGTGTATGCCGATTATGGATTGAACGATATTTCCGTCGCGAAATCAGCCTCGTTGATAACCTACCAACCCGATCGACCTTCCGAATTCGCTTACGGAAATTCGACCGATACAAGCGACAAGTTATACCCTTTGGCAGCCGGAATTATCCTGCGACTGAGTTTCAGGCTATAACCGGCGTAGCTTGACGATAAGGATCACGGGAGCTTTCCTTTCGGCACGGCGCAGCCGGGAGACCACGCCGAACGAGGTGCGTACCTTCGGTACTTCGAGGTACGTACCTTCGACACTCCGAGGTACGTACTTCCGATACTCCGAGGTACGTACCGCGACAAGCGAGTACATTTGCTTTGTTCCCGCTTTGCGATTTTGCGAGATTTTTTTCACGCAGATACGCATAACGGAGCAAGGTAAAAAAAATGTTGGCGGTAAATCTCTCTATTTTTCCATACCTGTCCGATCAATTTCAATAATCGGGCTTTCTTGAAACAATTACGCCTGATTATCAGTATATTTGATGTCAAAATCCAAAAGAAATTTGCTCGAAATTTTCTTTAGCGTGAGCCGAAGAAAACAAATCCGGTAGCGACTTGCTACGCTTCCTTGCTTTGCGGACATCTATTTTTGTGTCATTGACAATGTATGCAAGTCAGTTGTATTAGGTCAGACACACCCGTATCAAGGTCTCGAAATATCCGAAACAGCGCTTGGGCATGCAAATCGTAAATACGCGAAAATGCTTGCGAATTTCCGTCGCGAAAGCAATTCCACAAATCAATGTCCGACTGCATATTGTCTTTTTTTTTCAATGCTTGGAACGAAGCTGAAATCGGTTTTGTATCGGTACGGTAAAGATATGCACAAAAAAGTTATATTTGCAATAAATATATCGAATTTCCGAAGACGTATAAAATATTTTGTTTAAAAATTTCATGACAAAAAGTCACATCATTGCATTCATTCTTTTTGCGACGCTGTTGTTGTCGGAGCGTGCCGAAGGACAGCCTTCCGGCAATCGCGCGGCGGCTTTTAAAATGGCGCAACTGTTTGAGTGGATCGGCAATTACTACGTGGATACGCTCAACATGCGTAAATTGAGCGACGAGGTTATCCGCAAAACGTTGGCCGAACTTGATCCGCATTCCGTATACATTACCAAAAACGAAGTTCGTGCGATGACCGAAGCTCTGGAAGGCTCGTTCGAAGGCATCGGCGTTTCTTTCAATATACTGAACGACACCATCTTCATTATTTCGCCTATTGCGGGAGGGCCGTCGGAAAGAATCGGCATCAAAGGCGGCGACAAAATCGTTACCATCAACGGCGATACGGTTGCGGGGAGAGGTATCGATACTCCTTCCGTGTACAAAAAACTGCGCGGCAAAAAAGGCACCGAAGTGTCCGTCGAAATACTCCGCAGAGGCTATGCCGATTTGCTTCCGTTCCGCATCGTGCGCGATAAAATTCCGATATACAGCATCGATGCGGCTTACAAAGTGACCGACAGAATAGGCTATATCAAACTGAGCCGTTTTGCCGCATCGTCGAAGAGAGAATTTGACGATGCTTTGCGAAAGCTGCAAAAAGACGGCATGAGCAAGTTGATCCTCGACCTGACGGGCAACGGCGGCGGGTATATTGAGACGGTTGTTCGGCTGGCCGACGAGTTTCTCGACAAAGATCAACTGATTGTGTATACCGAAGGCGAAAACAATAAACGGCACGATTACAAAACAAGTACGAAAGGCGCTTTCAGAACCGGAAAATTGGTATTGATGATCGACGAAGGTTCCGCGTCGGCAAGCGAGATTTTGGCCGGAGCCGTACAGGACTGGGACAGAGGGCTGCTCGTGGGCCGCCGTTCGTTCGGAAAAGGCTTGGTGCAACGTCAAATGATGTTTGCCGACAGTTCGATGCTGCGCCTGACCATCGCCCGTTACCACACGCCCACGGGGCGCATGATACAAAAACCGTATCATACCGGCAACGACGAATACGCCAAAGGGTTGTCCGATCGTTTGCGAACGGGCGAACTGACGGGCGAGACATCGAATGTGTTCGCCGACTCGTTGAAATACGAAACATTACGGAAAAAGCGCACGGTATACGGCGGAGGCGGTATCATGCCCGATATTTTCGTTCCCATGGACACATCTCATTATAACAAATATTATCGCGAGTTGCTGGGTTTAGGCATTTTTAACCGTTTTGTGCTGAATTGGGTCGATAAAAACCAATCGAAATTAAAACGACAATATCCGAC
Source organism: Bacteroidales bacterium (assembly GCA_031547815.1). Lineage (GTDB taxonomy): Bacteria > Bacteroidota > Bacteroidia > Bacteroidales > UBA4181 > JAIRLS01. The sequence goes on from JAVBRP010000344.1 coordinate 3,971, forward strand.
ATTCGATCAATTCAACAAAAAATTCGAAGTGACGGAATCATTTTTGAATGAGTTGCAGGACTTTGCCGAAAAGGAGGGGTTAAGCAAAAACCCGGAACAATTTGCCCGATCGCGGCAATACCTCAGTCTGTGGCTGAAAGGCTACATCGCCCGCGATCTGTGGACCTCCGCCGAAATGTACCGTGTGGTCAACCTCGGCGATCCGATCTTTCTGCGAGCGGTCGAAGAAATCAAAAAGATGTAAGGAGCATTCCCGAAAAACGCAATGCTTGCGCGCGTTTGTATCGCATGCAAGCATTGTCCCGAAAGGAAAAACATAACCGAATGTCAATCTTCCGTCAATTCGGTTAATTCTTTGGATATCCGTTCAACGAAAGCGGCATCAATGTCGGGAAAGTCCATGCAAAATGATGAACGGGATACATGAGCGGGCGATCGGGTTTTACGAATGCGTCGTAACTTTCGTCCCGGTAAATACCGGTCATCGCTTCCAGCAAATTGCCGGGCCACAGGTGGGGCGAACCGGTATTCGGGTCCTTGTACCATTTCCACTCGTCGGGATGCCGGTTGTAATAGAACAAATAATCGAGGGCCGTTTTCAATGATGCGCCGTTGCTCTCCAACGAAAAAAGATTTTCGCCGCAGTCGTTATACACCACCCAACAGGCAGCGGTAATGGGCGCCAACGAAAAATAAGTGTACCAAATCCCGTTTTTCTCGCGTCGCGTTTCTTCAGGCATGCTGCCGTCAGGCGCTATTTTATGGAACAGGTCGGATTTGATCAATCGAATGTTTTCGCTCATCTCGGTTGCGTCGCCGAGATAACCGGCGCACAAAACGGAGCCGAATCGGCCCCAATCCGCCCAATTGTTCTTGCGGTTGCGTATCTCGTTGCACGCTTTCCGATACACATCGGTCACCCATCGATCAAAAACGGCGCGATCGGCCTTATTCCAAAGTTTTTCGGACGACATCAGTTGCGCTGCCATGATCATGGCCGTGCCGGCATACGACATGACCAACGGCCCGTCGGCTTCGGAATATTTCTTGTTGACTTTCGCCCAAGTGTTCAACAACATGCAGGCATTTTTGCCGTAATCTTTTTTCCCGCTCAAGCGATAAGCCAGCGCACAGGCGTATGCATTGAATGCGTCCGTTGCCAAACTTTTGGAATTGCTCCGATGTTCTTCCGGCTTTTGATAATAGCCGGGCACGCTGAAATCGGCCAAGGCATGATGCGGTTCCGACAGCGCTTTGTCGGATGCTTCGATGAGTTGACGATAAGCCGACAGGTACGGCTCTTGTTGTCGGCGTATATTGCTCTTCACAAAATCGACCTGCTCTTTCGGATGCATGAAGCCTTTTTGGGCAAAAGCCGAAAAAGAAAAGCACAAAAATGCGCAAAAGGATAAAATTTTTCCGTTCATAGATTTTATTTTAATGTGATCGTTATGTTCTCGTCTTACAGCAACTCCGTCAGCTGCTCCATCTTCATCCCCCGCGATCCTTTGATCAGGATAAACAATCCTTTCGGAGGCCGGGCCGCGATTCGGTTTTTCAAATCTTCGATTTTTTCGAATGCCTCGATACCGGGCTTATCTTTTGCCGCCCGATAGAATTCTTTACCCGTTACCATGCATTCTACATCGGGGCGGGTAAGCAGCAGATCAACAATATCGGCATGTTCCTGCGGCGCATCCTCGCCCAATTCGAACATATCGCCCAATATCGCCATTTTCGGGCCTTGTATCTGCTCGAAAAAATTTCGAAGCGACTCCTTCATCGCCGTCGGATTGGCGTTGTAATAATCGAGCAAAAGGCGGTTTTCGGCTGTTTGCAACACTTGCGAACGATTGTTTTGTGGCGTATAAGCGGCGATCGACGCGGCAATACGATCGAGCGAAATCTTGAAATAATTGCCTGCACAAGCCGCCGCCGTCAAATTTTCCAAATTGTAGATGCCCGCTATGTGCGTCGTCACTGCTTGCGATGCTTCGCCCGCGTGCAACTCCGATTCCAGATAAGGCGAAGCCGAAATGACCTTGCCCCAACAAACCGAACGGTCGGGGTTTCCGTAACCGATGATCGTTGCCGGCGCATCTCTCAACATCTCGGTTAAAATCGGATTTGTTTCATTGAAGAAAATCGTTCCGCCGTGCTCGTTCAGGTAGTCGTACAATTCCTTTTTGGCGCGCTTTACGCCGTCCAAGCCGCCGAATCCCTCCAGATGCGCCTTCCCGATGTTGGTGATCAATCCGTGCGTCGGCGCCGCAATATCGCACAGACTTTTGATTTCGCCCGCGTGGTTCGCTCCCATTTCAACAATCGCTATTTCTGTTTCCCGCGGCATATCCAGCAACGTAAGCGGCACGCCGATATGGTTGTTCAGATTCCCCGAAGTGGCGTATACTTTAAATGTCGACGACAAAACACACTTGATCAACTCTTTGGTAGTGGTTTTCCCGTTGGTTCCGGTCACGGCGATCACGGGGATATGCATCGTTTCCCGGTGCATCCGCGCCAACCCCTGCAACGCAAGCAACACATTGCCGACCAATATGTATCGGTCGTCAACGGCCGTTTCGGGCCGATCGACAACCGCATAAGCGCATCCGGCAGCCAATGCCCGCCCGGCGAAATCATTGCCGTCGAAATTATCGCCCTTCAATGCAAAAAATATACTTCCCGGTTCCGCTTTACGCGAATCGGTAATGATCTTGGGATGTCGGGTATACAGTAAATACAAATCGTCGAGGTGCATACAATTTAAAACATCATTCAAATAAAAAGGGGCTTATCAAAGCCCCCTTTTTTCTATACAAAATATTCTTTTACTTCATGTGTCGGGAAGTTTGCGCACCGACTCTGGTCATGGCGCAACGGAATCCGAGATCGTCTCTCGACTGGTTTTCGTCCAAGTAACGTCTTGTTCCCGGACTTAACCAATACGGGCGATCTCTCCACGAACCGCCTTTGTACACGCGCGATTTGTCGTTGACCAACGATTGCGTGGGATCGTACATGCGTTCGGAGCCTGCGGTTTTCAAACTTTCGTCATCGATGTTGAACCCGAGCGTCGACGCCGGATCACCGTCCACATAGTTGCGATAATCCGACTTGGTGAATTGACGGCGACGGCTCAAAGCGTCCTCCTCCTTCATGGGCACATATTTCATGCGGCCGAGGCTATCTTTTTCGACGGGAGCGCCCGTTTCATCCACTTCCAATACTTTGAATTCGTTTCCGCGGAAAGGATTGAAGTCTTCAACATCTTCCGAAGTCATCGGACGATACACGTCCAGCACCCATTCGTTGACATTGCCGGCCATGCAATACAATCCGTAATCGTTCGGCCAAAACTCATTAACGGGCAATGTGTGGCTTCCCGCATCGTTCAATGCGCCTGCAACGCCCATCATGTCGCCGCGTCCGCGTTTGTAGTTGGCCAGCATCTTACCGCGATATTTCTTTTCGTGATTCCGCAGCACGTCGCCGTTCCACGGATAAATACGTCTTTCGTAAACTCTTTCGTCGTACGAATTACCGATCAATGCGGTGGCCGCAAATTCCCATTCGGCTTCGGTCGGCAGGCGGTATTTCGGCAACAGGATACCGTCTTCCAGCATCACGCGCCTTTCTTCCTTGTTGGGGTCCATACTCGGAAGGTTTTGGCGGACCACGCCTTCGTATTGACCGTTCAAATAGGCTTCGGTATTGAAATTGTTTTCGTCCTTCTGGTTGGGATCGTTATCGAGAATTCCTTCACGAACCATGATCATTTCGTTCACGCGGTCGCTCCGCCACAAACAGTAGTCGGAGGCTTGCACCCAACTGACGCCCACTACCGGATAGTCGTTGTAGGAAGGATGACGCAAATACGTTTCCACCAAAGGCTCGTTGTAAGCCAATTTGCTGCGCCACACCAATGTGTCGGGCAAGGCTTTGCGGTACACTTCCGGATAAGAAACGTACACACGCTTGATCCAGTGCAGATATTCTTTATAATCGACATTGGCAATTTCCGTTTCGTCCATGTAGAAAGACTCGATGGTGACCCGACGCGGAACATTGTTCCAGTCGAACATCACATCCTGAGCCACACGCCCCATGGTGAAAGTGCCTCCTTCAATAAATACCAAACCGGGCCCCGTTTCCTGTTCGGGCACCCATTTCACTTCGTATCCGCCTTGGTCGGGATCGTTATAATTCCATCCCGTCGTGGCCGATTGTTCTTTCTTCCCTTTGAATAAACGGCAGGAAGAAGCGCTAAGAACTGACGCTAACAGCAGTACAATAATTGAAAATCTATGAAACATTATCGACAATTTTATTTTCGGTTCAAAGGTATATATTATTCAATTAAAAACGAGCAAAGATACTACAAAATCTAAAAACTGTATTTAGAACATTTTATTGTGCGCATTTTTTTCTTGGGATGGATTTTCCAGACCAGCGAAATTTCGTGAGCGCCCGTTCCGGGAAACTCGCCTTTTGCATGCGCCAATTTGTAATCATAGTTATATACGATTCTGTAATTAATTTGTTCCAATCCGACCAAAAAAATAAACGATTCGGGATTGAATCCGGAAGCCGCGCGCCCCCAAAAACCTGCGAAAACAGGCTCGTAGCCTACGTTTAAGCCCAATGAAAAAAAGTTTTGATATTGTTGTTGCCGGAAATACAACCCCGGCGAAAACACCATTTTCCGTTTATCGAACTTTCCGAAACGAACCGGAAAATAGGAAATAAAATGCGCGCTCAGGCTCAAAGGCGTACGCTTGGCATCGACTTCCGACAGGGTTTCGGTGGGGCCGTTCAAGTGATACGCCGCAATACCCGCGCTGTAGCGGTCGGAATAGTTGGCCACTACGCCGAACCCGAAATCGGGAAAAATGACCGAACGGTTGGTCAACACGTCGGCAGCGCCGCTTCCCGTATACGGATTCTGATCGGGCAATGTCAACCCCTCGGCATCCAAAGCCCGTTGCACCACGGCAATTTGCAAACCGGGCGATATCACGATGTCTTTCGCCACCTTGAATTGATAATTATAAAACAACTCGGCCGAAGTGCGTGAATACACGCCTCCGTCGACATCGCGAAACACCTGCAAACCCACGCCGCTGTTGATCGAGTGAATTTTTTGATCGTACGAAGCGTAATAAGAAACGTATGCATTGTCCATCAGCCGCCATTGGTCGCGAAAGCCAACGGCAACTTTTACATAATCGTTGATGCCCGCCGAACCGGGATTGATGTTCAGCGCATCAAACATAAATTGCGAAAAAACAGCATCCTGTCCCGCACACGGAAATAACAACATGCATTGTACGCTACATACAATGATGCATAAGCGGCCGGCAAAATTTTTGGCGGTGTTTATGCGCATAAAATCTTTATCTGCTTTTGCGTTCGAATAATAAACATATTACTTGTACGTTTTTTGATACAAAAGGTTCTAATTTTGCATCGGTATTTTTAATTCGGATATTCATTTGAGAAACGGATTTTTTGCTCTGTTATTGTTGCTGTCGGCCGCAACCGATGCATTCGGTGACGACCCTGCTCCGACCGTTCCGGACACGGGCGATTGGTACAAAATATCTGTCGAAAGCGACGGTATTTATCGCATCACCTACACCGAACTGCGCAATTTGGGCATCGCCGATCCCGAAAATGTCCGAATATACGGGTCGGGCGGAGCGATGTTGCCCGAAACGGCCGATAAGAACTTCGCCGACGGCTTGAAAGAAATTCCCGTTTGGATGTACACGGGAGCCGACGGGGTGTTCAACTCCGGCGACTATGTTCTCTTTTACGGACAAGGGCCGGCGGTGTGGCAATACGATACGGAAAGCCGAAATTTCGCGCATTCGCTGCATCTTTGGGAAAACCGTTCGTATTATTTCGTGACGTCGAAACCGGGCGGAAAAAGAATCGTTACGGAAAACGCACCTCAAAAACCTGCAACACAGCAAGTAAACGCTTTCGACGAACATTTGTTTCACGAAAAAGAATCGGTAAGTTTGGTCAGATCGGGAAGATACTGGTATGGCGAGCATTTTTATAAAACTACGGGAAACAACATGTTGACTCAAAATTTTTCGTTCACCATTCCCGATATCGATACCGGCGCGCCCGCTTCGCTCAATATTTCTTTCGTGGCAAAATCTTCCGCAGTAACGTATCTCGAAGTTTCCTGCAACAACACGCAAATAGCGAACCAAGCCTTTCCCGGCGCCACCGGAACGGAGTTTTCCTTTAATACGCCGACGTTCAATCCCGCTTCCGGCAATATTTCCGTAAAGCTGACGCTGAACCAAAACGGAAGCGAATACGCGGAAGGCTGGCTGAACCATATTCGCCTGTTCGCACGCCGAAAACTGAATATGTCGGGCAGCCCGATGTTTTTCAGAGACACGCGCTCGGTCGGGAACGGCTCGGTTTCCGAATTCCGGATAACAAACGGCACAGCAAATACACAAGTGTGGGATGTTACGAACATGCACGACATCAAGCGGATGAGCACGTCCTTGTCGGGAAATACCCTGAGTTTCGCGGCGGCGACCGATAGTCTGCGCGAGTTTGCGGCGTTCGACATCACATCGAGCTTGCCGAAACCGAATTTTCCGGACAAACGCATCGGCAATCAAAACCTGCATGCGATCAACGATGCGGATATGGTTATCGTTACACATCCCGATTTCATGGCGGCCGCACGGCAATTGGCCGATGTGCACGGCGAAAAAGACGGGTTGAAGGTCGTGGCGGTCACGGCCGAACAGGTGTACAACGAATTTTCGTCGGGAATGCAGGACCCGGCGGCTATTCGCAATTTCATGAAACTGCTGTACGAAAAAAGCCCCGCAGGCAAATTCAAATACCTTTTACTGATGGGCGACGGCTCGTATGACAATAAATCGAATTTGATGAATTCGGGCCAATCGTCTTTCAATACCAATTATATCGTTACTTACCAATCGGTTAATTCGACGAACGAGCTGAGCTCGTATGTTTCCGACGATTATTTCGGGGTTTTGGGCAACGGCGAATCTGTGGAAACGGGAAAACTCGCCATCGGCATCGGGCGGCTTCCCGTGCAAACGGCGGAGCAGGCGCAAAACATGGTCGATAAGATCCGCAGGTATATCGACGCCAAAGCGGAAGGCGATTGGCCGAATTTGATCGGTCTGCTTGCCGATGACGAGGACAACAACCTGCATACCCTGCAATCGGAGAATCTGGCGGGGTTTATCAACACCAACCATCCGCAGTACACGATAGATAAGTTGTATTTCGACGCTTTTCCGCAAACGGTAACCGTTGACGGACATCGTTACCCCGAAGTAGAGCAACGATTAAATAATCTTATGAACAGGGGTTGCCTGTTGATCAATTATATCGGGCACGGCAACGAATCGGCTTTGTCGGAAGAACGGGTGGTGAACACCACAAGCATTTCGCGCCGGAAGAACACGCTGTATCCGCTGTTTGTGGCGGCAACGTGCGAATTCGGCCGATACGACAATTATGCGAAAGTGACGGCGGGCGAAAGCATGGTGCTCGGCCCCGACGGCGGAGCTATCGCTTTGCTGACGAGTACGCGCCTGGTGTATTCGAATCTGAATTTTCAATTTAACTCCGGGTTTTTCAGGGAATTGTTTTCCAAACCGGCAGCCGGAGACGAGCACCGTTTGGGCGACATTCTGAAACGAGCCAAAAACGGACTTATTTCGGGATCGAACGCAAACAACATCAACAGGTTATGCTTCACGTTTCTGTGCGATCCCGCATTAAAACCTGTCATTCCGTCGAACTCCGTGCAAACGGTTTCGATTAACGGAATACCGATTTCCGAGCCTTCGGATACGCTGAAAGCGGGCGCCGGCGTCACCGTCAAGGCTCGTATTGCGGATGCGAACGGACAAACGCTGACCGGGTTCAACGGTGTGGCGCATTTCTCGCTGTTCGATAAGCCTGCTGAGGTAACTTCGCTCGGCAACGACAACAATCCGCTGCCGATAACGTTTTCCACGCAAAACTCGATTCTTTACAAAGGCAAAGCGGGCGTAAAGAACGGCGAGTTCGAAATTTCGTTCGTCATGCCGCGCGACATTAATTACAGTTACGGTTTCGGAAAAATAAGCTATTACGCTTATTCGGAAAACGATGCGGCGGCGGGCGCTTTCGAGGAAATAACGGTAGGCGGCTCCGCTACGGCGCCCGATGACACGGCCGGTCCCGAAATCCGCCTGTTCATGAACGATACGCTGTTCCGCGACGGGGGCATCACCGATCAAAATCCGACATTGATCGCTTACCTGCGCGACGAAAACGGCATCAATACTTCCGACAGGGGTATCGGGCACGGCATCACGGCCGTTCTGAACAACAACACCGACGCGGTGTATCATCTTAATCCGTATTACGAGGCCGCATTGGACGATTCCCGCAAAGGAACGGTCGTTTACCGATTCTCGAATTTACCCGTCGGCCATTACGAACTGTTGTTCACTGCCCGCGACATCAACAACAATCCGTCCCGGGCAAGCATTCGCTTCCGTGTCACGCAATCGTCGGTGCTGCAAATCGTCAACTTGCACAATTTCCCGAATCCTTTTTCGGAGGCCACCGAGATTTATTTCGAATACAACATGCCCGAGACAAATATGGAGGTGGAATTGCAGATATTCGACATGACGGGCCGCGAATTGCGGTCGGTGAAGCAATCGCTTTATTCGCGCGGCTACACGTCGGGCCGGTTTCTGTGGGACGGGCGCGATGCGACGGGCAACAAAATGAAATCGGGAATCTATCCGTATCGCGTGACGCTTCGCAGCCCGAAAGGACAAGTCGTCAGGGAATCCTCGAAAATAATGCTGGTGTACTGACCGCCAAGACACTAAGAGTGTCGGAACAATCGCATTGGAAAGAATGAAGGGATTTTTCGATGCCCGATTCTTATCTTGACATTAAAAAACGGCGACATCACCTATGCCGCTGTTTTTATGATGTGTATTTCAAAATATTATTTTGTCGAGAACAGTTTACTGAACCAGTACGAAGACTTTTCGTTCTGTTTGTTCATGGAAGCCGCCGAGGTCAGCGAAATGACGGAAATCGGCGAATCGTTGATGATTTGATGCGCCACGGCCCCGATATATTTGTCGGAAGTGCTGATTTCCTGATGTGTCATGATCATGAGCGAATCCGCTTTAATTTCTTCGGCATATTCAAGGACAATTTCGTGAATGGCATGATGACTTCTTTTGTACAGCTTATCCGTACATCTGACGCCGTTTTCCTCGATGATTTTTTTCATGGTCTGCATCTTTTTGAAAATACGGCTTTTGCGTTCGCTGATTCCGCCCATCACCACAGATACCAAATGTATGGTTGCATCGAAAAACAGCCCGAACGATATGGCGTTGAAGACTTCTTCGCGCGTTTGTTTGGTTAAATCGATCGGCAATACGATATTTTTGAAACCCGTGTCGCAATGTACGTTGGGAAGGGTGATTACCGGGCAGCCCGACTCAAGCACCACATGCATGGCGTTTGATCCGAAACGATGTCCCGACGATTCCTTCGAAGTGCGTCCCATCACGATAAAGCGCGACCGATTCCTTTGAGCCGCATCCAAAATACGTTCGTAAATTTTACCCGTTTCGATGGTGAAGCTCACGGGAACTCCCGATTCGGCCGATGCTTTATCTGCTACTTTTTGCAATTGCTCGGCGATTTCGCGGTGCATCACGTCGGTTATTTTTTTCTTGATATGGTCGGAATGTTCGTTCTTAAAAACATCCGACAATAAAAGCAGATCGTCGTTCATCACCAATACCAGTAAAATGCCGCTATTGACAAAATGCGCCAAACTATACGCCTGTCTTAACGCTGCGTTCGACAATTCTTGAAAATCGTAAGCGACTATGATTTTATGTTCTTCCATTTTTTTAGACTGTTGATGATATTACATCTTGATTATTAACACCTTTGTTGTTTCCTTAACTTCCATTATAAATATTCACACAAATGTATGAAAAATTTTATGATTTTTTCACAAAAAAAATATTTCTTTTTGACGCAACTAATCCGTAATATTGCATCTAATAATAAAAGGTGCATGTTATGGTCTTTTGAAAGTAGAACATGTCTGTTTCTTTTATTGTTCGCTGTATCGAAATGATCATTTTAAGGTGTAAAAACCGGTGGCAGACCTTTTTTCCGATATTATCAAGCGTTGCAAGCGTGGCGACAGAAAGGCTCAAGAGTCGGTCTATAACTTGCTCGCGGGAAAAATGTTTGCGGTGTGCTTACGTTATTGCGCCAATTACGAGGAGGCCAAAGATGTTCTGCACGACGGTTTTATAACGGTTTTCACGAAAATCGGTCAATTCCACAACGAGGGAAGTTTTGAGGGTTGGGTACGTCGAATTTTCGTGAACCATGCGTTGGAACGCTATCGCAATAATGTCAAGCTGCCGATGACTTCCGTTCCCGACGACACCGATGCGCATTTTATCGCTCCCGATGTCGAAGACGAGTGGGAAGCATACCGGCTGTCGGAAGCGGAACTGTTGTCGTTGATCGACAGTTTGCCGCCGCAATACAAGACGGTGTTCAACCTGTACGTGATGGACGGTTTGTCGCATAAGGAAATCGGCGAAACATTGGGCATATCGGAAGTCACTTCGCGATCTAACTTTTTGAGAGCGAGGAGTATTTTGCAAAAACAAGTGAATGATCTGATCGATACGATATCATATAATAAAAAGCAATGCAAGTAAACGACGATTATGTTGATGAGTTATTTGCCCGTAAATTAGGGAATATGGAGGCAACTCCTCCCGAAGACGGGTGGCATCGCATCGAAAGCGAATTGAATCGTCGCAGTCGCAATACACGCAAGTATTGGATGGCTGCGGCGTCGCTTGCGTTACTTTTGAGCGTGGCGGCGTCGGTCGTTTATCTGCAAACAAACGAAAAAACCGGTCACGAAGCCACGATCCCGGTAACCGGCGAAAATCGATCGGCTGCCGAAGAACAACCCGATGTCGTCGCAGCAGGCAATGCGGTTCAGGAAACCGGCCGACCGGGTTCTTCGACCGGAAAAAAAGCGGAACCGTCACCCGCAGCAATCGCAGCAAACATTAATCCTTTTGCTCCCGCCGGCGAGAAAAAAATCGCTTCGGCATCCGTGCAACATGCCGGCGATGCGGATTTCGAAACGCCCGAAACGGCATCCGGCGCTTCATCGGCACCCGAAACCCGATCGGAATATCCGGTATATCCCGGCTCGTGGGGCGCAACGATTCTGCAACCGCTCAAAGCAGCACGGCTGGAAGTTTTGTCGAAAAAGATGGCAAATAAAATGACGGAACCGGCGGTGAAAAATCCGCCTGTCGTTAAACCCGGAGTCGCCACCTACACCGAACAGGTTTTTGCGAATATTCCCGAACCTTACGTTGCGCCTCGCAAACAGGACAAATGGGAAGTAAAAGGGCAATTTGCACCCGTATTTTCCTATCGGGCCATTTCGAATGTTCCGAGCGGCATGAACAAATCGGACTTCGACAACGCGGAAAGCGCTTTATTGGCGTATTCGGGCGGTGTTACCGTGGCGTATAAGGTGATGAGCAGGCTCAGCATACAAACCGGCGTATTTTATTCGCAAATGGGGCAATCCATCAACAATGTGGTAACGATTAACAATATGTACGCTTCGGTAAGCTCCAACAATCTGTATACCAAAAACTTCGTGCAAACATCATCGGGAAGCGTTACCGTTGCATCCAACATGAAATCGACCAACGACGGAAACTATGCTTCATTTTTCAATGCAGACGCACAATCGGTGGAAAAAGCCGGTTATCAATTGGTATCCAATGCTTCACCCTCGAATCGATGCTTGGTCGAACGAATCGATTATTTGGAAATACCGGTAATACTGCGTTATAAAGTCGTCGACCGGAAATTGAACTTTTACCTTTTGGGCGGCATGAGCACCAACATCCTGATCGACAACAATGTGTTTGTCGATACCGGTTCCGATCTGATCAAAGAAGGTTCCGTATTGATGGCCCGTCCCGTGAACTACAGCAGTACTTTCGGGATAGGATTAAGTTACCGGATAACCGGAAATTTGCTGATCGACTTGGAGCCTTCCTTTAAGTATTTCCTGCAATCGTACACCACCAACAGCCAAATCGGCAGCAATCCGTATGCATTCGGGATGTATACCGGCATTGTCTATCGGTTCTGATTTCAATATTTTGTGTGAAAAAATGAATCATACGGGTTAATTCTTCCCCCGGGTTTCAAAATCTTTTTATATAATTGCAGCATTTCCGGAAAAAAATGTAAATTTGCGATGAAAAAGGAATAAATATCATTATGAGTACCCGAGAGCAAATTAAACAAAATCCGTTATTTGATGATGCAACGAGTACCGTATCGGAAGAGATGCGCCGGTTGATTCTGCATAACGACGATGTTCACACATTCGATTATGTGATCACTTCGTTGGTAGATATTTGCAGGCACGACGTGTACCAAGCGGAGCAATGTGCTTACATTGTACACCACAAGGGAAAATGTGATGTAAAAAAAGGCACGTACGATATTTTGCATCCCATGAAAGATAAGTTGACGGATAAAGGATTAAGCGTTACCATTGATTAAATTATGTCGGTTGCATTAGTCATATTTCTGATCGTTCTCGGCCTTGCGCTCATTGTGGTGGAAGTAGTCGTGTTGCCAGGCATCACGGTTGCCGGCATCGCCGGAGTGTTATTGATCGGGAGCGGCGTATTTTTCACCTACAGGTTTTTCGGCAGTACGGCGGGAACAGCCTCGTTAATAGGCACAAGCATATTGTTCATCATATTTTTGATCTATGCGTTGCGCGCCAAAACATGGGATCGATTGTCGCTGCATTCCGAAATCGACGGAAAAGTGAACGTGGTGAATACCGACGACATCAAATCGGGCGATAAGGGAATGACCGTGTCGCGTTTGGCCCCGATAGGCAAGATTTTGATTCACGGAAAGATCATGGAAGGAAAGTCGGAATTCGGATTGATCGACGAAAATAAAGAAGTGGAAGTGATTCGCGTAGACGAATCTTCCATCATCGTACAAGTAAGCAAACAATCATAATATCATAATAATAAATAGTTTATGGAAGGAATAGCTTTTTATGCCGTAATACTGGTCGTAGCGATTGTCTTTTTATGGATCATTCTCTACTTTGTGCCCCTGAACCTTTGGTTTCAGTGTATTCTTACCCAGGTAAAAATATCGCTGATACAGTTGATACTGATGCGTTGGCGTAAAGTTCCGCCGTCGATCATCGTCAATGCCATGATCAACTCGAAGAAAGCCGGTCTTAACTTGAGCGCCGACCAGTTGGAAGCGCATTATTTGGCGGGCGGTCATGTACAAAAAGTTGTCAATGCACTGATTTCGGCGGACAAAGCCAATATACCCCTCGATTTTAAAGCCGCAACGGCTATCGACTTGGCGGGACGCGATGTTTTCGAAGCCGTGCAAATGTCGGTTAACCCGAAAGTGATCAACACGCCCCCCGTGGCAGCCGTTGCCAAAGACGGTATTCAGTTGATCGCCAAAGCGCGCGTAACGGTGCGCGCCAACATTAAGCAATTGGTCGGCGGCGCCGGCGAAGAAACCATCCTTGCCCGTGTAGGCGAAGGGATCGTTTCGTCCATCGGTTCGGCCGATTCGCACAAGAAAGTGCTCGAAAACCCCGATTCCATTTCCAAAGTGGTGTTGAACAAGGGATTGGACTCCGGAACAGCTTTTGAAATATTATCCATTGACATCGCCGATGTGGATGTCGGAAAAAATATCGGCGCGCAATTGCAAATGGATCAGGCAAATGCCGATAAAAATATTGCTCAGGCACGCGCCGAAGAACGTCGCGCGATGGCTGTGGCGCTCGAGCAGGAAAATAAGGCGAAGATACAGGAAGCACGCGCCAAGGTAACCGAAGCCGAAGCCGAAGTACCTCTGGCAATGGCCGAAGCATTCCGCAACGGGAATCTCGGAATCATGGATTATTATAAAATGAAGAATATCGAAGCCGATACTTCCATGCGCGAATCCATAGCCAAGCCGGGCACCCCGACGAAACCGACGAGCGGAGTATAATGAATATTTAACACTGTGACCCGGCGGGACTTCCGATCCCGGAATCTCGTCGGGTATAAAATCGGGATTCGACCATGAAAAAGATAATTTTAATTTTAGGAAGTTTTTGCTTCTTGGCGGCTCCGCTTTCGGCGCAGTACGGGGAATCGGAACAACCTGTCCCGGAACAGAAATTTAAACCCCGATATGCAGGCACTTCGGTGGACGCCGGTGTCATGTTTATGCCCGGTTTCGGTTCCGCCTTTTATGTCGCTCCGAAGATAAGTTTTCAAGCCACGCCGCGGCTCTTCCTTAATGCCGGCGCAGGAATGATGCAAGTCGGCTTGTTGCCTTCGCAAAACATGTTCGACTCTTCGTCGTCAATTCAACGTACGGCGACAAGCGCTTATATCTTTGCGGAAGGTGTGTATCTGTTGAACGAACGCTGGAGCGTCAACGGATCGGTGATGAAAGAAGTAAGCCCCGCGCCCGTTCGCCGGATGAATCCGAACTGTATGCCGAGCGAGGCGGGATATTTCGGCGTCGAGTATAAGGTAACCCCGAGCATCACCGTCGGTGCGCGAGTGGGATATTCGAAAGGCCGATCAACCGGTTTGTACGACCCGTTTTATCCGTATTAAAATAAATCCGTTTCCATGTTAAGAGCTGATTTAGGCGATTTTCTGTATATCATTGTAGGTATTGTTCTGCTGTTTGCGGGCGGTATAGAAAAATATATCAAAGCAAAGCGGCAACAACAGCAAAACCAACCGATGCCGTCGTCCGAACAAGAGCGACGATACGATGATTTCGAGGAAGAAGAACAAGCGCCGCCGCAAACATTGGAGGATTTGGTGAAGCGCATGATGCAAGCGAACGAATCCCAACCGAAACAAGAAATCGACGAATACGAAGAAGAGGCGCAATCGTTGGAAACGATACCTGCGGAACCCGAAAGAAAGAACTATTATCAACCGGTTAAAAACAATTTTGTTACGAGTGCGGAGGAAAAAGCAATTTACGCCGTTAAATCCGTCGAGGAGGAAAAAGCGGAAACTTCTTTCGGCGGCGAATTTGACTTTGATCTTCGCAATGCCGTGATTGCGGCCGAAATATTGCACCGGAAATATTGATCGGGTAACGCCGACTGCTTAAAACACTCGACAATCCCGATCTTTTTCAGACTTCGGGCGGTAAGCCGATCGTTTGCGTCGATATGTCACTGTTCTCGAAATAGACATTGGGCAGCAGCACCGTGAAAGTCGAACCGGCATTCTTGCGGCTTTTCAGGTGGATTCTTCCGTTCATTTTTTGCACATACTCTTTCACCAAGCTCAATCCGAGTCCGGTGCCTTCAAACGCCCTTCCGTAGCCCTCGCTTCCTTGCCGGAAAGGTTCGAAAATGGTTTCCTGCAAACCTTCGTCAATTCCCGCACCTGTATCAATAACCTTCAACTCAAGATATTCCGCGCTTTCGATAAGAACGATGTTTGCCTCTATCTTGATGCCGCCTGCGGAGGTATACTTGATGGCGTTATCGATTAAATTGTGTAAAATCTTGTACAATATTTGTTCCGCAATGGCGATACTGATCCGTCCTTTTATTTCGGCATACAAATAAAGCCCCTTTTCCGTTGCTTGCGGCCGATGCAGCCCTATTTGCTCCCAAATGATCTTATTGACGCTCACTGAAGAGATTTTGTACGCTCTTTTCTCGGACTGTATGTCCGAAAAGTCGAGAATCGCATTCAGCGTATTCATCAGGCGTTGCCCGCTTTGGTCGATCACTTCCGCCATTTCGCGTTGATAAGGATCGGTGAGCGATTCTTTCAGCATCGTCGAGAAACCCAAAATTCCGTTGAGCGGCGTGCGTATCTCGTGACTCATCGTAGTCAAAATATGCGACTTGGCTTTGGCTATCACTTCTGCTTCTTCTTTGGCTTTTCGCAGCGACGATTCTATATTTTTTTGACCGGTGATGTCGATCATTCTGATCAACGTTTCGTGCATTTCTTTTCGAGGCGCTTCGTCGTCGGCCACCGGTTCAACGAAGCACCGGAACGTGCCGGTGCCGTCGATCGTGATTTCCCGATCGACAATATGTCTGCCCGCGTGCACCACATCGCGGATCATATCCAAACCGATGCCGTCCATGAGAACCGATTCGTTCATTTTTTCCCAGAGAGTTCGGAACGGATGATTGACAAAATTGTCGGCCGGTTCCTTGATGTTGTGAATCTTGAGATACCGATCGTTGACAATCAATACCGTTTCGTTTTCGCTCAACAGAAGAACCCCGATGTCAGAATAATCGATAACGGTGCGCACACGCTTGTAGGCTTTCCGTATTTCGAGGTCCTGCAATTTGCGATGTGTCACGTTATTGAAGATGAACAGATGCGCAAAGAACCGATGATCGCGAAACACGGGGATATAGTCGCGGGTGGCGAATTCGGCCGATTGGTAGAAAAATAATTCTTTCCCTCTTTCCTCGACGCGGTCTTTCATCAGGCTTTCGGTGTGATTTTTCAGATTGACGTTGTCTCTGACCAAATCGTAGGTGGCATTCAATATTTGGTTCAGCGGCGTGGGCGTCGCATCAGGCCCTTTGACCGAAGCCAGCATATCCGACAGCCGATCGTTCATGTACAGCACGTTGTCGTAGTCGTCGACAAGCAACACGCCCGTTTCGAGATTGTTGATGATGCTTTGAATGGACATGTTGGCATCGGCCAATTTTAATTCCGTTTGCTTGTTTTCGGTTGCGTCTATCAGCATTCCGTTGTATACGCGCGCTTCCGAAGAGGTTATTTCCGACAAGCCCGCTTTGACGATCAACCACTTGAATCCGATCGAGGGAAAATAGAACCGTCCTTCGAAAGAAATTTCCGGGTTCCGGCATTCCAAATCCTTTTCCAATTCCGCGAAAGCCTCGCTGTCGCCGGGATGCAGGACGTGGCGTATTTTTTCCAACAATATTTTTTCTGACGGTTTCTTTTTCAGCCATTGTTCGAATTGCGGACTGATATAATTCACCGTTATCGAATCTTTTCGCGCCAGCGTGACCTGAAAAACGCATCCCGGCAGTTTTTCCGATATGTCTTTAAATCGTTTCTCGCCTGCCCTCAGCTTTTTCATAATGGTTTGCCGCTCGATGAAGTGACTGATGGTGTCGGCAAACGATCGGGCAACTTCCATTTCGTTTTTCTTCCACGTATGTTGGTGCGAATAAATGTCGTAGCCGTACACGCCGTAGAGCCGGCCGTTGACAGACATCGGAACGGCCAACAATGATTTGAGGTTCAGGCGTCGGGCAATGGATTGCAGCTCCGGTCGCAATTGCGTCGTGTCGTTCACGCAAAAAGATTGTCCCGCTTTAAACAAGGGAATAATATCCGAAAACAGCATGCTGTCGTATTCATCGCGCGAATCGTACTGCGGGTCGAGCAAAGGATTGACATATTCGTGCGTTTTTTGGAACAGCATGTCGCCCTCATCATATCGATAAATAAAGATTCGCTCGGTATCGGGTTTCTTCATGCCGATGTAAGCCAATACCGTTTCCAGCGCTTGATCGTTGTCGTCCGTGTATTGATTGAGTCGGTACGATACATTGGCCAAAAGCTCCTGTTTCAGATAATTAAGGTTCAGCTCGTCGTTGATGGCTTTTCGGTCGTAAAAATTAGCCGTCATATTGCCTACGGTTCCCACAAAGCTGAGATCGTCGTCGTTCCCGCTCCGCTTCTCGTCGGTAGAAATTAATTCGATAAAACCGAACATTTTTTGTTCGATACGGATCGGAACAACCGTGAGCGAACGAGTTTGAGGCGACGTATTCCAATAACGCATGAATCCGCTGCGCTCTTCACCCGCCGAAAAGTGCAAAGCATTGATGTATTCGGGCAATTTTTTCAACGGAGGCATTTCCACCACAACGCCCGCCGGAATCAGCGGATCCTGTTTTGCCCAAACATAACGACACAGCATTTGTTTTTGCTCGTTGTCGATTTCGTATAAACTCACCTGATCGACTTTCAGGCTGTTGCCTATTTTGTTGACGACCGATTGCAGTTTGTGTTCGAAGTTGTCGACCGAATTGAACGTGATGGCAATATCGGATATGTCGCGATGTTTTTGCAAGTTCTTTTTCACGCTGCCGGGCGACTTCGACAGCGATGTTATGTCTTTTTGGTAGCAACAGATAAAATACGAAAGTCCTTGATCTTGTTGACACCAAGCATTGGTTTTGAGGTATTTTATGTCCCCGTTTTTTGCGACGATCCTGTACGTAAATTCATGATACCCGTTTTTGAGCAGCTTTTTGATCTGCTTCATCAAAAAATCGGAGTCGTCGGGATGCGCCGCTTCGTAGAAAAGATCGGTATGCTCGTAAATTTCCTTGCAAGACCGGCCGTACACATTTTCGAACGCGCTTCCCGCATATACGCACTGAAAGGGATCGAAATAAAAAATGAGACGGACGAAATCGAATGAATCTTCGATAACATTAAGCTGGATAAACAGGTCGAGATAAGGATCGAATTCAAGGGCCTTTTTTTTTACGTTCGGTTGATTCTTTCCGGTTTTTGGTGAAAGAATAAGCCGATCCCGGTGCATCAATTTTTGTTTCGGGTCGGAATAATTTTCCCGATTTTTTCCCGAAAAACACCGAAAATCCGAATAAAAATCGAGAAAACTTCCTTCCCGAGATTTTTCAATCGATCCTATATGTTTGATATTTTGCGTCATAAAGAGAGTTGGACATAATTGCCCTGCAAGCGAGTCACAAAATTAATTTTGTATTCACCGGTTTTGTATTTCACAAAAATCGGTCAACACCGGATTCTTATATATTCTTACTGCAAAAAGTGTAAAATTATAAATAAAAATCTCTCAAACCACGGCCATACTTTCTTTTCGAGAAACAAGTCGGCGAATGTCGTTATTTACAAGTTGTTCATTCGCCAAAAAGTCTCAATAAGAATTTATACGAAATTTGATATTTTTTGTTTCAGTTATGATGAATATTTCCGCAACGGTCAAATTTTATTTCATCGTTGCCTGTTCGGGCGAAATAAAAATTATTTGAATATTGATCCGTTTTTCTTACGATATGACATTCCGTGTGCGCACACATATCATTTTTTCATTTCGTGTGCGCACACGAAATGAAAAATGTAAGTTAATATTCGAATTTTAATTACAATAAATTTATCGAAAACTTTATCGGAGAATGTCCGTTTCATCGTCCCGCACCATTAAATATATCGAAAGCGACCGGAAAAAAAATCATGCTCCCGAAACGATCCTTTATATCTTTGCGGTTCTTTTTGCATAGAAAAATGATAAAATCTTGCACCGTCATCTTCGGATGCTTATTAGTCGGCGAAGGTTTGGTATACCTCACCGGAATCCCCTTTCCTTCGAGCATTGCGGGAATGCTGTTGTTGACCGCATTGCTGGCCTTGCGCGTCGTCAAGCTGTCGTGGGTCAAACCGATGACCGATCTGATGGTTCGCAACTTGGCGTTCTTCTTTGTGCCCGCGGGCGTCGGGTTGATGCTCTATTTGGATGTCTTTCGCCGCGAAGCGCTGCCCATCGGGATGTCGGTCGTTGTCGGCACATTTGTTGTATTGGCCGTTGTGGGACTTACCTATCAAAACACCAAGAAAAAAGACCGTTAAACACGCATCCATGTTCGAAATACTATCGGTATCGCTCACCTTCGGCATCTATTTTGCCGCGCAACTCCTTTATCGGCGCTATCGCCGCGTATGGCTCAATCCCTTGATGCTGACAATCGCGGGGATCATCATCCTGTTGCGTTTGCTCCACATCGAATACGAAGAATACATGCAGGGCGGCAGCTACATCAACTTTCTGCTGAAACCCGCCATTGTGGCGTTGGGCGTGCCGCTGTACGAACAACTGTCGGCAGTCAAAAAACAATCCTTCGCCGTCATCCTGTCGCAATTGGCAGGATGCATTCTCGGAATCGGAGCGACGGTCGGCGTCGCATTCCTTTTCGGTGCATCGCGCGACATTATATTATCGCTCATTCCGAAATCGGTGACCACTCCCGCAGCCCTCGAAATATCGGCGGCCATCGGCGGCATACCGCCGCTCACCGTCGGCGCGGTGATCGTTACGGGCATATTGGGCGCCGTTGCCGGGCCTTTGTTTCTGAAAAAGATTCGTGTTACCGATCGTGAAGCGGCAGGGTTGGCGATGGGATCGGCAGCGCACGGCATAGGAACGGCAAAGTCGGCGGAAGCCGGCGCAACGGAAGCGGCATACAGCAGCCTCGGAATGATCCTGACGGCAGTGATCACCGCATTGCTGGCGCCGTGGATCGTGGAATTGTCGGGGTTGTAAGTGCGTGTCAACGAATATTCCGCGATCACCGGTCGTGTCGCGATATTTACCTCACAGAGCATCAATTCATTATTTGTTGCCCGAAAGCATAATATCCAAATAAACGGGCAAATGGTCGCTGAAGCCGCCGTTGTATTTCGGGCCGATGTATGTCCGGGAAAGTTTTACGCCCGAATAACGGCTGTCCGGTTCCAACAAATAATCCGCGCGGAAAATATGGCACTTGCTTACGTCTGTTTTGGTTGCGCCTCTCAACAGCCCTCCCGAAACGATTATCTGGTCGAACACCGACCATTTTCCCTGATATTTGATGGTTCCCGTTTTTTCGGCCGTTTTGTAAGCCGTCAGATTAAAAAGAGCGGACAACTTGGCTTGTGTCGTATCCGTTAGGGCATTAAGTTCTTTGCGGACGCTTTTGTCGGTCGGCCCGTCATTCAAATCGCCGGTGATAACGATTTTTGCCCCGTGGTTATGTCCGAAAACGGAATCGACCTTACTTCGCAGCAACGAAGCCGCCAGCACCCGCCCCGGCTCCGATTGTCGCTGTCCTCCGCTACGCGACGGCCAGTGATTGACGAACACATGCAACGTGTCGCCTGCGGAGGTGCGCAGTGCGGCATACAAAATATCGCGCGTACGCTTCCGGTCGTCGCCGAAACGGACGCGAATAAATTGCTCGTCGATGCGTTTCAACAAGTCGCCGCGGTACAGCAGTGCGACATCGATGCCACGCTGGTCGGGCGATTCGCGATGGATGATCCGATACGGATATTTCGTCAAAGGCGTGTTTTTGACAAAGTCGTCCAACACCGAGCGGTTTTCGATTTCGCAAAGCCCGATAAGCGCCGGCGGTTCCCATTCGCCGATGTTGGCAATGACGCGAAAAAGGGCATTGCGTTTGGCGATGTAGCGGGTTTTTGTCCAATGCATTGCGCCTTCCGGAGTAAATTCGTTATCGTTTACTGCGGGATCGTCTTCCGTATCGAAGAAATTTTCCGCATTGTAGAACATCAAGCGGAGATAGTCTTTTCCTTGCTTTGCTTGCGCCGAAATATCGTTTCGGGCAACCGTAGCGAGACATAAAAACAAGATGAAAAATGTCTTTACCGGCATATTATAGAAATGAAAAAGCAAATATAGTCGAATCGGCCGGATTGACCTATCAGGTTTTTAAAACCCGGCAGGTCTTCTTACAAGCAAATCCTATCGGGTTTTGAAAACCTGATGGGATAATGCTCTAAAAATTTCGATGTTTCGCATTAAACTTTTTTCAACCGGCTCGGTCTATCATGTATCAACTTTAAATAAATATGTAATATGAAGAAAGTAATTGTAATGACCGTTCTATTTGTTGCGATGATTTCGGTTGCAACGGCACAACAGCGTGGTACGCCTCCTTCGCCCGAGGAACGTGCAAAAAGTTTGACCGAGCGTTTGGATAAGACTGTCGGTTTGACGGATGATCAAAAGACCAAGATTCAGGCCATTAATCTTGATCTGGCAAAAAAAACGAGCGAAGCGATGCAGAACAACAGAGGCGATCGTGATGCGATGCGGGCGAAAATGCAGGAAATAGATACCGAACGGGACACTAAATACAAAACGGTGTTGACCGAGGATCAATTCAAAAAGTATGCGGATGAAAAGGCCAAGCTCGAAAAGGAAAGACAAGAACGGAGGGGACAAAGGCAACGCAATTGAAATTTGATTGTTAAAAATTCTTTAAGCCCTGAACTTGGGCACAGATTTTGCCGAAGAATGTTAAACTTATGGTTTACATTCAATCGGCAAAATTTGTATTTATGTATATTTTCGGCGCGAAATCGGCGACAACAATAATTTATGCTTCGGCGTTGTAAAAGGATGAGAGCTTTTTTCGCGATATTCCCGGCAGCATTCATATTTATCGGAACTTTGTTCGGACAATCGCCGCAATCGGCGGTTGAAGCCGGAAAAGTAATCGTTCAATTGCGACCCGATGCCTTTTCGGGCGTCGAAATGAAATTGAAGTCGTCGAAAAAAACGTCGTCCGACACATCGACACTTCACGTCGGTGTGAAATCATTCGATAAAATAAACTTGAAATACGGCGCAACGGCCATGAAACGGGTATTTCCGGATGCGGGCAAATACGAGGCCAAACATCGTAAATACGGATTGCATCTGTGGTACGAGATCGATATTCCGGAAAACGAGAATCCGGAAACGGCGGCGGCGACTTATCGTTCGGACGAAAACATCCAAGCGGCGGAACCGCGTTACAAAATACGTCGAATGGCAATGCCCGCGCCGCCTTTGCCTCCCGCCGAAGCGCCGAACGACCCTTCTTTCGGCAAACAATGGGGGTTTAATAATACGGGGCAATCGAGCGGGACTTCCGGAGTGGATATTCGTTTGCCGGATGCATGGGAAAGGGCGAAAACGATAGGTGTCGGAAACCGGAACGTAATTGTTGCGGTGGTGGACGGCGGCGTGTATTACGATCATGAGGATTTGAAAGCCAATATATGGGTCAACGAAGCCGAAGCGAACGGTACAAAAGGAATTGACGACGACGGAAACGGTTATATCGACGATGTGCACGGATACAATTTCGTCAGTCTTACCGGCGGGGTGATCATTCCCGAAGACCATGCCACGCATGTGGCGGGAATCGTTGCTGCCGTCACAAATAACGGCACGGGCGTGTCGGGTATTGCCGGAAAATCGGGACAAGGCTACGGAGTGAAAGTCATGAACACCGAAATCTTGAGCGGCGACGACGGCGTGTCTTCCATAGGGCCGGCGTATGCGTATGCCGCCGACAACGGTGCGGTGATTTCGCAAAACAGTTGGGGATACGAAAGGGTGGGATTTTATAACAGTTCAGACCTTGCGGCGATCAACTATTTCATCAATGAAGCCGGACGCGACGAAAACGGCAATCCTCGCCCGGGTACGCCGATGGTCGGAGGAATCGTTATTTTTGCGGCAGGAAACGATGGGCAGGATGCCAAATGGTATCCGGGGTATTTTAATAATGTGTTTACAGTGGCTGCCGTTAATCATTACGGCAAACGGGCATATTATTCCAACTACGGCAGTTGGGTGAATATTTCCGCGCCCGGAGGCGACGTCCGCGAAAAGACGGCGGGCGGCATTTACAGCACGTCGTATCGTTCGGCGAACAAAAATTATTACGAATACATGCAGGGAACTTCGATGGCCTGCCCGCATGTGTCGGGCGTGGCGGCGATGATCCTTTCCGTATACGGATACGAGGGTTTTACGCCCGATATGTTGCGCACCCGCCTGCTGGGCTCCGCGACCTCTTTGGCCGGCTACGATCCGACTTATGCGTCAAGGATGGGGGCCGGATTGCTTAATGCCTCCGCGGCATTGGCGCCTGATTGCTCTCCTGCGCCGTCGACAGGATTGACCGCCGAAGCCGTCGATGCCGTATCGGGCAGATTGGAATGGGCGATTCCGCAGGCTGCGAGCGACTGTGAGATAATCGGTTACTTGACGGCTTGTGCAACGGAAATGATCACCGAAGAGAATTTCAGTAATTATTTGAATGCGCCGGGAATGGTGACGGCGCCGGCAGGCTCGTCGCAACAAGGCGTTGTTAAGGGGCTTCTTCCCGGAACGACTTACTACACGGCTATCCGCAACGTGGGTCATTGGGATAGATATACGGTCATTTCCGATGTAGCGACATTCACCACGCGAAGCAACGTTGCTCCCGCTATTGTTCGTCAACTTCCCGACATCACGATGCGTGATGTTGCGCCCGAGAAAGGTTATTTCATAGGCGATGTATTCTCCGACAACGACGGCGATGCAATGACCTACACGATCACCGCGGCAACCGGCAATATCGCGCAAGCGAGAATCGACGGCGATTCGATTCGGATACGTCCTGTTTGGGCAGGCGAAACGGTGATGACCCTCACGGCCGACGACGGAAATACGGGACAGACATCGTGCAGTTTCACATTAACCGTCACCCAAAATCACGCGCCGGTCACCGGCGGGCTGCCCCCGACGATGACGCTTATTCCTTATACAACGCTCGTAACCATTGATTTGTCCCGATATACGGTAGATTCCGAAGGCGACTCGTACACCTTTTTGTATAACCTCAATCAAAAGGGTATTGTTACAGCCGATATTACGGGGAATGTACTGACGATCGATCCGCGACATCACGGTTTCGTAACATTGACCATAACCGTCACCGACCCGTACGCAGCAAGTTCGTCGGTTTCGATCGATATTACGGTGGAACAGAAATATTCGGCGGACAAACCGGACAAATTGTTGATCTATCCCAATCCGGTATACGATATTTTAAATTATTCGTTCGTTCTGACCGAAACGGCTTCGGTATACATTCGCCTGGTCAATGC
This sequence comes from Bacteroidales bacterium, assembly GCA_031547815.1. Classification (GTDB taxonomy): domain Bacteria; phylum Bacteroidota; class Bacteroidia; order Bacteroidales; family UBA4181; genus JAIRLS01. Next base: position 28,888 of record JAVBRP010000344.1, read on the forward strand.
TTCCGGCGCCACCATGCACCAAAGGCCGACCGTGACGCTTACGCCCGGTACTTACTATTACGACATCAATCTGTCTTATTATCCGCCCGGTATGTATTTTCTGCAATACATCAAAAATGATAAAAAGACGGATACGAAGAAGGTTTTGAAAGAATAATGCTTTCATTCGCCTCGCAAGTATTGCGCGCGGTTATTTCCTGTTATAACGAATGTATACTTCGCGCGGAGTTATTTTGTGCTTCGCGCCTTGGCGTCTTTGCGTGATATTACCTCTCGCAAAGGCGCTAAGACGCAAAGAGGAATAACACAAAACTTGACCGCGCGAAGTATAATAGGTGTCATCTTCAAAATTAAAGAACACATACCACTGTGTATTATTGTTTATGATTATCGGGTATATTGCCCGATGTTTGTGGACTGAATTGTTCGGCATAGCGTCTCGTTTCGAAGCTAAAGGCAAGGCTCCGGCTTTGCGTATACGGAAAGCAGGAGCTTTCTTTTTAGCACGACGGAGTCCGGAGACTCCGCCGAACGCCGCCTTATAATCAATAGGCATAATACCCGATAAACATTTTATTGTTTCTTTTAAAGTAGCTGTAGAATAAGTCTTTTCCATATCGAGAAAAGTGTCGGGATACTTTTTTCTTCTGTTTGCTGTGAATGGTTGTATCTATTTCATGAGCCAAATATGGCAGCTTTTACAATCGTTGGATGACCAATGAGGCAGGATTGTCTTACGGAATGAACAACGGCAACAGCAACCTCGTTCCTTCCGATAAAGACCTCGTGAACTTAATGTTGAAAGTAGAAAAAGATAAAGTGCGGTATCATGCATCATTGGATTCGGGAGGCTTGCGATCAAATGTATGGTATTATACACCGATGGTGGTAAAGCAAGTGTCTTTCTATACGGCTGCCAATCGTCAAAACCACAACTATATGTTG